>JAQBYJ010000040.1 GCA_027622555.1 Verrucomicrobiota bacterium | reverse complement strand
AACTCCTCGGACTTGTTCAACAAAGGACATAGATCATGCTACGATGATCTACGATCCTTTAACTGTTGGGCATGGTTGCCGCTCCTTGGTTGGGTGATCCGTAATTATATAATCCTTGGTCACGGGTTGCCTGCCGATATTGACTTCGAGCTCTCTGGTCAACCCACCCACTTTACTGTAATTGAGTTTTTAACAGTCTATCCATTCTTCACTCAGCTATTTGGAACCTTTTTTGGGATATTCGGTTGGTACGGCTCGGGGCAGGACCTGATTCTCACAAGCTTTCACCTTCCACTTTTTTATCAATTTCTCTACGCGTTACTCGTCACACTACTTGGAACAGTAAGTCTATGGTTCTTGTTTCTTGAGTCCAAATTCTTTCGGAAAAAGTCGGCTGTTTTTTCTTTCGTCGGTGGAGGATTGACCAGCGTTGCAGTTTACCAGTTCGATTTGTTCTCCGCGGAGTCTTTCTTTGTTTCGTGGATCCTGTACCTCAGCCTGTTTTCAATACTTTTTGCGGTTGCGTTTGGTAGCACACGGATTTGGTTAACCACTAAACCCTGCTGTGATTGGAGAGAGAGAATTGAATTTGAATCCATACTCGTATGCGGGTTCTTTCTACTCATTTTATTTTTCAAATTATATAATCTTAGTAACGAAAAAGGCCAATTGAGAGGAACGCACGGAAGATACTTTTTTTCAGTATTGGGATTTCTGCTTCTGGCTTGGATTGTTCCTGGGTTGTCGAAGCTTTCGCGAGGACCTCTCCTGGCCTTACCCTTGGCTTTATTGATGACCGCAGCGGAATACTGTATATGGGTCGGGGAGGTAATTCCGTTTTTTGAATCGAGATGACTGAAAAAGGAAAACTGGTTGTTTCAATCATCTCGTCATTTATGGTGACCGCGGTTTGCTTGTTTTGGGCGCTGTCCGGATTCATGAGTGTTCCTCTTCATGAACAGATCGGAAATGGAGAAAAAGTCATCGCAGGCCCACTACTTGATAGGACCGTTATTGAACAGAGCTTCGAATTTCCGGATGACAATATGGGAGAAACGATAGTTATCGGGATGCTGTTTGGAACCTACGCCCGAATCAATCCTGGCCTTTTTACGATTCAGCTTATACAGAATGAACAAATACAAACGCATACGCTTGATCCAATACGTCTGGTAGATGGGGAAATTGTTTCCTTTCCTTTTTCAGACCTTGTTCCAGGGCAAGCCACATTGAGAATCGAATGCCTGGGTGGAGCATACGACCGATGTGCAACCCTTTGGTGTCACCAAAGTGCCGATACACCGCCCATGTCGATTAATGGAGTGTCGACTGATCAAAGTGTGGACCTGTGGATTTCTAAAAAAGTTTCCAACCGAGATTACGTTGTTTCCAGAATGGGCTGGGGTGGTCTTGTGTTCCTTTCATTTGTATTCTCATGCATGTTATCCGTGTTGATCTATTCCGGGCAACGGGCTATATTATTATCAAAGATAAACGCGTCTGATTTACCAAATGCCAGACGAGTGTCTGGTGGGACCCTTTTACTTTGGCCGTTAGTTATTAGCTTGTTTACCGCAACGACTGTGTCCCTGGTATTATTTACAAAATACAAACCAGTTGAAACCACCTTCGCCTTAGGAGATACTTTTTCAACTGAGCTTGTGCCCGCTCCGTTGCCTCTTTACAAGGGAGTGGAGGTGTTGCAGGAAATAAAAGTTACGCCTGGGATGGCCATTTCGAGTTTAGGGCTGGGTTTGAAATTTGGTACTTATATGAGAGAAAATAGTGCCAGGATATCGGTGAGTCTTCGACAAGGAGAACATTACCAGGAGCACGTGTTTAATAGTAAGGAGCTGGTGGATAATGCAGAAAGGATCTTTTCTTTTTCAGGTTTCGAAGTGGGGCAGGCTTTCCTCAAATTATCCGGATTAAATGGAAAAGGATCCAATTCCCCAACTGTTTGGCTGGATCCAGGTAACAGTATGTCAAGAGTGTTGATATCTGGAGAGGAGCATCCACAACAATTGGTCGTATTCAGATATAGGATCTTTAAAGAAATAATGGATATCAGATCTATTATCAGAAGATTTCCTATGCACTGGTTTATAACCATAGGCAGTACGGTATTTTTTAGTTTAACCATCCTCTACCAAAGACAACCGAGGTTTGAGGAATCTGGGTAATGAGTGAATGGCGGATTGGTGTCTACGCGCGTGACAACTTTCGATTCCATCTAATGATGCTGAAAGGCTGCCAGCTTGACGGCACACGTATACTCAGTCCCAAAACTATTGAGCTGATCAATACGCGACCTGATATGGCTTCGATGACCTACCAAGCCGTTGAGAATTAACGCTAAGAAGATCTCGTATTTATTATTGGACGATTAAAGTTCCTTCAAAAATTTCAACATCTCTGTGTTGGTTTGCTCCGGAGCTTCTTGTTGGACCCAGTGACCGATATCTGGAATCAAAACAACGCCTCTCAGGTCATCGACTGCCCGGTTCATTCCTCGTGTCAAATCTTCAACAGTGGCATGCGCAATGACCATATCTTTTTCACCTGCGATAAAGAGGGTTGGTACTTTCACTTTCACACCTTGAAGGTTTTCTGTGATTTTCCAATTGCGTTGGAAATTGCGGTAGTAATTTATGCCGCCGCGAAAGCCTGCGTTTTCAAATTGCGACACGATGTAATCGAGGTCATCCGCTGTTAACCAAGCTGGTAATCCTTTAGGTGCACCAAGGCGACCAATCCAACCACCAGCCGAGCGACTGCGCTCGGTAATGGTTGGTGCTTCTCGAGGGGATTTTGGCGATAAATAAAGTCGGCTCAAAATGCCGCGAGGATCGGAATCGTATTCCGCTTCTGCTATACTACCCGGTTCATTATGATAAAGAATGTAATAGAAATTTTCACCGTAGGTAGCTTTCCATCTCTCCATTAATGATTGTTTGGGGCGACCGCTGTAAGGGACGCTCATAGCAATCAAGGCGCTAAATCGTTCGGGGTGCAATAGGACGCTGTGCCAAGCCACAATGGCTCCCCAGTCGTGTCCTACCATAATGGCTTTTTCTTCGCCCAAAGCATCGAGGATGCCGACCATATCTCCAGCTAAATGCACGATGTCGTAATCGTTCACATCTGGCGGCGCATCCGTTTCACCATACCCGCGCATGTCAGGAGCAACTACTCGATAGCCGGCGTTAGCGAGCGCAGTTATTTGGTGACGCCAGGAATACCAGGACTCAGGCCAACCGTGAGCTAACAATACCAGCGGACCGGCATCTCCCATTTCAGCAATGCGCATATTCAGCCCATTGCTTTTGAGTATGTGAAACTTTACTCCTTCAATCGGCGATGTCGTGGTCATATCGTTTTTTTCATTCTGTGCTACGAGCTCCGTCCTAAGTAGATTGAGACTCATTGATGTTACTAAAATCAATCCCAGTAGTTTAAATTTCGGATTCATTACGTTGGCTTCAATCGCTCCTCTCACTTTCCCAAGTGGTCCAAGCTAGATGTTGAGTTAATGAAGGCAACTTCCTTTCAGGATACAGAAGAATTGTGTAGCCACCGGGATGGAAAAACCTACTCCTCCTTTTTCAATCACCTATTGCCTCGTAGAATGCGGGAAAGACGAGTGCTGCGTCTGTGTCTTCGAAAACAGCCTGACCTTGAGCATTGGTGAATATGTTTCCGATAGTATTCCAACTCAACGCTTCGAGTGTTCCAGAACGCCGGATGGTAAATGTTTTCGATGAGGTTCCGGAAATGGTGAGTTCCGGGTTCCCATTAGTAAGTAAACCGATTCGGACGAATTTCAGATCTCGAATCGTAGACTCATCGGATTGAAATTTGGCAACAAAGACGTCGAAATTGCCTCTGGAGGTGATTGCTGTCTGGTTAGTTTCCTCGAAACCGAAGGTCGCGGTTTGGCCAAAGCGACCGATCACGTATGCGCTTCCTGACATGAACGCAATACCATGACCGCGGTCGTCGCTGCTGCCGCCGGCAATCTTGGCCCATTGCGTCAATCCATTGTCGTCAAACTTCGCGACAAAGATATCCTGAGCTCCGCCGCCAAGACTGACCGCGCCATCCTCTTCAGAGCCGAATGTAATTCCGCCGCCATAGCCAGTGATATAAGAATTGCCGTTCTCGTCCGATGCAATGCCAAGAGAAAATTGGCTGCCTGGACCGACCGCCATTTTGACCCATTGAAGGTTGCCGTTGGTGTCGTGCTTGGCCACGAAGATGTCGTCCAAGGCTGCCAGGCTGAGTTGTGTCGGATTGAGTTGGCCGCCGAATGGAGGGAGGGTCCGATAAGTGCCGGTGGTATAGGAATTGCCATCTGAATCCACAGCGATGGCGGTGCCTTCGTCCCGCGCGGCTTGTCCTTGGCCGCTGCGAACCCAAACAAGGTTTCCGTTCGGACCATACTTTGCGACGAAAGCTTCGTCTCCGCCCTCTAGGATGGTTTCGCCTGCCTCACCGGGTCCGAAAGTCGTGGGGCCGCTAAATCGTCCTGTGACGTAGCAGTTCCCGGAAGCATCGACTCCGATCCCCGCGCCATTGTTGCCATTCGGTCCGCCTGCATTCTTGGCCCATTGCAGCAGTCCGTTTGTATCGTATTTGGCGATGAAAATATCTTCCCCATTATTGCCACCGAGACCGGGGAGGACGGTTTCGTTTGGTTCGCCCGCACCGAAGGTCGCAGGATTCGAACCATTGCGGCCAGTGACATAACAGTTCCCGGCCGCATCGACCGCCAAGCCGTTGCCATATTCGTTGTTCGTTCCGCCGTCTTGTCTTGCCCATAGGCATTTACCATCGGGGTCGAACTTCGCAAGAAACACGTTCTGGCCGGTCGACGGCAACACAATTTCCTCTGGCTGTCCTGTGTTAAAGGTGGTTTGGGAGCCGTAGTGCCCGAACAAGTAAATATTGCCACTGCCGTCCAAGCCGATGGCATTTCCCCAGGCAGAGCCCTTTGCCTGCTTGACCCAGGCCAAGTCGCCGTTGGCAGCGTACTTGGCGACAAAAATGTCCTGGTTCAAAGCGGTCAGTACGGTCTCATTAGCTTCACCTTGTCCGAAGGTTGCCGTCAATTTGAAGTAACCGGTTACATATGCGTTCCCATCCGCGTCGACCACGATGCCGTTGCCTTCGTCGATACTTTGGCTCCCCGCGCGCTTGGCCCAGGCAATGGTGCCATTTTGAGAGTAGACAACATTACCTATTATCAGAAAAATAATAGCCAACCAGCCTGTATTTAATCTGGTAAAATGTCCGAGCAGATTCGCGTTCCCTTTGTTTCTGAATTAGCGTCCTAAAAAGAAGACTTGATTACACTACAAAGATGCTGGTTGATGGCCCTGGCGGAAGGAGCCCGAAGGGCGACTGGAGCCAGGGCCATCAACCAGCCAAGAGGCCAACAGAAAGTGCCATATGAAAAGTAATCAATCATCCGATGAACCGGATTCTAAAAAACCCAAAAAGAAACGTAGGTTTCTTGCGGCGGACAAGAAGTATCAGATATTTCTGGAAGCCCAGGATGCCAATAAACCGGTAGGCGAGATACTGCGCCGCGAAGGTCTTTATGCCAGTGATTTGGTTCGGATTCGCAACCAGGTCAAGGAAGGCGCCCTTGAGCGGCTGCAGGCAAAACCCGGCAAGAAGAAAGAGACCATCAGTGCGGAAGCCTACAACAGTCTGAAAGAAGAACTTGAACAAAAGGAACGCGCGTTAGCCGATCTTTCAGTGGAATTGGCGATTTTGCGAAAAAAAACGAATGGGGGTTCGTGGGAGCGATAAAAGGCAAACGCCTTTCATCGCAAATTAAAGTGCAGATGATTGCCTTGATTGACACCAGTCAGAATCGCGGACTGACAATCGCGCGGACCTGTTCGGTTATGATGATCTCCTATCGCAGGGTTATGTGCTGGAAACGCAATGTGCGATTGGGCTTGTCTTTGGCCGATGAAAAGCCCGGTCCCAGGCATGCCTTGCACCGGCTCCTGCCCGAAGAAATCGAGCGGGTCAAAGAAATGGCCGGTGAAGAAACTCATGCTGATCTGTCTCATCGCATATTGGCGGTCAGTGCTTGGGAAAAAGGCCTTTTCCATGTCAGCTTCTCCTCGGTTTACCGCATCCTTAAAAGCTCCAATCTGATGAGTATGCGCGGTCCCGCAAGAGCCCACAACGGCCGTTCCAAAGCGCCCGACAGAAAAGAGCTCACCGGTCCAAATCAGCGATGGTGCTGGGATGTGAGTTATCTGCCGACCTTGGTTAAAGGTGTTTATTTGTACCTGTATTTGCTTCTGGATGAGTTTTCACGCAAGGCCGTTCAATGGCGCATTAGCTGGCGGCAAACAGCCCATGAGGGCGGTCTGCTCATAGAGGGCGCCCTCGGTGATGAAAACATTCTGGATTTGCCCGAGTCGCAACGTCCCGAGATCGTCAGTGACCGCGGACGCCAGATGAAGGCCAAATCCATCAAACGCTTGTGTGAAATCCATCAGATGCCTCAAATGTTCGCACGCCCGCGAACCCCCAATGACAATCCCTTTGTGGAATCATTTTTCAGTACCACCAAAACAAACCCGGAGTATCCCGGTTGCTTTGTCGACGACGAAGACGCCACCCTCTATATGGACAAATACATTGACTGGTATAACTACGAGCATTACCACTCTGCCATCGATTATGTGACGCCCCACCAGGCTCACCAGGGTCTGCGGGAAGAAATCGTCGAACGCAGAAACCGTGAAAAACAGATTCAACGTCAAAAGCGCCGTCAATCAAACCAACAAATCATCAACCATCAGTTAACAAAAAAATAAAAATACAGGCCAATTGTATGTAGTGTAATTGAACTCGATTTTAGGACAAAAACTAAAAAACGCGGCGAATTTGATTGTGATGCTTTAAAAAGAAAATATGGTCTTAAAAACTAACATAGTATCAATTCATCTTTCCATTTAGCCTAATAAAAGACGAATCTAAACTTCTTTTTCTTGAGAAATAATTAGGTCTTAAGAGATTACTTTTTATACCTTTACTACTTAACTTAAAAATTAAACTATGAAAAATCTACTACTGCTATTACTCCTTATACCAATGATTGGCTTTGGTCAAAATGTAAACATACCCGATGCTAACTTTAAAGCATATTTAGTTAATAATAAAGCCATAAACTCCAATGGAGATAATAAAATACAAGTAAGTGAAGCAAGTGCCTTTAATGACACTATTGATTGTAGTGACTTGAATATCTCTAATTTAAAAGGAATAGAAGCCTTTACTGCTTTAACTAAATTGTATTGTGGTGGTAATCAACTCACAAGCTTGGATGTAAGTAAAAATACTGCTTTAACTTATTTGGAATGTGGTTGGAATAAACTCACAAGCTTGGATGTAAGTAAAAATACTGTTTTAACTTCTTTGAGTTGTTCTAAAAATAAACTCACAAGCTTGTATATAAGCGGTGCTTATGCTTTAACTTATGTGGATTGTTTTAGAAATCAACTCACAAGCCTGGATGTAAGTAAAAATACTGCTTTAACTAAATTGTATTGTCATGATAATAAACTCACAAACTTGGACGTAAGTAAAAATATTGCTTTAACTTATTTGAATTGTAATAATAATCAACTCACCAGTCTTGATGTAAGTAAAAATATTGCTTTAACTTATTTGGGATGTGTTAGTAATCAACTCACAAGCTTGGATGTAAGTAAAAATACTGCTTTAACTAAATTGTATTGTTATGATAATAAACTCACAAGCTTGGATGTAAGTAAAAATACTGCTTTAACTTATTTGTATTGTGATGACAATGAACTCACAAGCTTGGATGTAAGTAAAAATACTGCTTTAACTTTGTTGTATTGTGATGGTAATCAACTCACAAGCTTGGATGTAAGCAAAAATACTGTTTTAACTTGGTTGTATTGTCATGATAATAAACTCACAAGCTTGGATGTAAGTAAAAATACTGCTTTAACTAAATTGTTTTGTAGTGATAATCAACTCACAAGCTTGGATGTAAGTAAAAATACTGCTTTAGATATTTTGGATTGTGATGACAATGAATTTGATTGTGATGCTTTAAAAAGAAAATATGGTCTTAAAAACTAACATAGGGGCGCGAAAAGGGTCAAAGTTCATATTTCATATTTAAGAGGGGCGCGAAAAGGGTCAAAGTTCATATTTCATATTTATGCTCTCTCCGAATACTTCTTCTCCCATTCCCACTAATTATCCAAGATTGTTCTTGGTAGAGTGTTGTGATTAATTTGTATAACTTCATTCACTTTTCTACTGAGAGATAGGGCAAAATTTTATGAATATGAAATATGAGCATCGACCCCATTGGCCCTTTTGACCCCATTGGCCCTTTTGATCCGTCCGGTCCATGCCTAATCTTCTAGTAGAACTTATTTGGCAGCCGAATATTTTAAGTAAATGATTCGTTTGAAATGACCGAATCCATGCAACTAATGCTCGACCGTCTGATTGCGGATGGCCTGGTAACTCATTCAGCAGTTACTTTGAAGGCGTTGACTGGAGGCGTTTCCTCGGAGATATTTTTAGTTACGGATGGAGCGTCCCGGTTAGTGGTCAAACAGGCTTTGGGAAAATTGATGGTGAAAGATGATTGGTTTGCTGACACCTCACGCAATGAATCGGAGTACGACTATATTCAGTATGTGTACCAAATTGTTCCCCAATGTGTGCCACGTGTCCTACACAAAGGAAATGGTTACTTTGCCATGGAATATCTTGGTGATGGTTTTGAGAATTGGAAGGAACAACTACTCGGAAAGGTCTGGGAGGCTGAATACGCAAAAACCGCCGGATGTGTACTAGCCAAAATTCATGATGCTTCGAGAGGAGATGCCGTAGCAGCTAAGCGCTTCAATAATGATCAGAACTTTTGGGACCTGCGAATTGAACCTTATATAGTCACCACCGGAAAACGTCATCCTGAGTTAAGTTCGTTGTTTGAGGAAGAGGCTAAACGTCTTCGAAATCACAAGGAATGCCTGGTGCATGGAGATTTCAGTCCCAAGAACATTCTTGTCTCAGAAAGTCGCCTGGTCGCCTTGGACTGTGAGGTAGCCAATTTCGGTGATCCGGTCTTTGACTATTGTTTTCTGCTCAACCATCTGTTGCTCAAAGCCTTGTTTCACGGATCGGAAGGTGGGGGACTTCGACCGCTGGTCGAAAGTTTCATGGATGGTTATGGATCCGTTATTAAAATGTCTCCAAGGGAAAGTGAGGCATTCTCAATTCGGGGAAGCAGATTATTAGCGATGTTATTGTTGGCTCGCGTGGACGGAAAGTCTCCGGTCGAATATCTAACAGAAGAACCTCAAAAAGAGTTTGTTCGTCGCTTTGTTTATCGCACGCTTCATTCCAAAACGATGAGGTTAGAAGATCTAATTGAAGATTGGTTTGCGGAAATTTCTTGAAATTAGAAGCTACCGACAAACTTCGTCAGAGTTATTGTTATGAAAATCAGTTCCATATCCGCATACCAGATTTACGATTCACGTGGAAACCCTACTTTGGAGGGAGAAGTAGTCTTGGAAAACGGAATGCGCGGGTACGGATTGGTTCCTTCTGGAGCATCAACTGGCCAATTCGAGGCGTTGGAGCTACGCGATCGTGATAGCTCCTACCTCCGAGGAAAGTCAGTGCTCAAGGCCGTGAACCATGTGAATACGGAAATTTCAAAGTCGCTGGTTGGAAGAGATGTATTTGATCAGGTATTTCTCGATGAGCAAATGATCGCATTGGACGGCACGCCGAATAAAAGTCGCCTGGGTGCGAATGCGATTCTAGGTGTTTCCATGGCGATTGCCAATGCCGCTACAAAAGCAAAAGGCATGCTTCTGTATGAGTATTTGGGAAATGGCCGAGGTTGCACACTTCCTCTTCCGGAAATTCAATTAGTGGGGGGAGGAGCTCACGCCGATTGGCGAACGGACATTCAGGACTTTCTATTAATTGCAAACGGCGCCAAGTCCTACGCCGAGTCTTTGGAGATGACCTTCAATATTTATCATTCCGCTGCTGAGCTCCTGCGATCTCGCGGTAAGTATTGCGGTGCTGCCGATGAAGGTGGCTTTTGGCCAAGCTTTGATAGCCATTTAGAGATACTCGAATTCATGGTCGAAGCCATTGAAGCCTCCGGCTATCGACCGGGAGCTGATATCAGTATTTCGTTAGATGTTGCGGCGAGCGATCTTTATGACGAATCAACTGGGCAGTATAGGTTGAAACTGGATGACAACACTTATTCGTCTAAAGAATTCGCTTCCCTGATGGCATCGTGGTGCCGCGACTTTCCCATTATATCAATTGAAGATCCGATGGCGGATGGAGATTGGGAAGGCTGGGCTTCTTTTAAAGATCAAGTTTCTCCCAAACTTCAGGTAATCGGAGATGATCTGTTCACAACGAATATTGACCGTATCCAGCAGGGGATCGAGCGCGGTGTTGCCAATGCCGTTTTGATTAAGCTCAACCAAATCGGTACAGTGACCGAAACCATTCGTGCCATTGAGTTAACCCAATCTGTGGGTTGGCGACCCGTTGTGAGCGCCCGATCGGGAGAAACCGAAGACAGTTTTATAAGTCACTTGGCGGTTGCCACCAATGCAGGACAGCTGAAGGTTGGATCTTTTACCCGAAGTGAGCGAATGGCCAAGTGGAACGAAGTATTACGAATTGAAAGGGATCTCGGAAGTCGTGCCGTTTTTGAAGGCGGCCAAATATTTAATTAATCTGTAATGCCTGTTTATCTTCAATATTACTTCTGGCTCGTTGCCGCGTCTCTGTTTTGCTTTTTGTTGGAACGACTTCATCCATGGCGGAAGAAACAGGCAGTGCTGCGGACGGGATTCTGGCAGGATGTGTTTTGGTTGGTGTTTAATGGCCACTACCTGGGACTGATTTTTGCAATTCTGACTGGGAAATTGGTAATGCTGTTCAACGGTTTTCTCATAAACATCGGGCTGCCTGTTCCTGCTAATTATGCGCTACTCGCTTCTGCGCCACTATGGGTGCAGTTTATTGTGTTCTTTATTCTTAAAGACTTTGTTGAGTGGAACATCCATCGACTTATGCATAACGTGCCTCTCTTTTGGGAGTTCCATAAATTGCACCATAGCATTGAGGAACTTGATTGGATTGGAAACTTTCGTTTTCATTGGGGCGAGATCATCATCTACAAAACCTTGTCCTACCTCCCCTTGGTGATTTTCGGGATTGATGGAACTGTGCTGCTCATTATTGCGGTGTTATGGACCGTAATGCTCGATCTGAATCACTCAAATATTCGATTCAGTTGGGGACCCTTAAAGTACATTCTTAATTCCTCGGCGATGCATGTGTGGCATCATGATATTGAGGTCCATGGCAAAGGTGGTCAAAACTTTGGTCAGGTTCTCAGTATTTGGGATTGGTTATTCAAAACGGCCTATTGGCCAACAAACGAAGAGCAACCCAAGCAGCTTGGTTTCGAAGGCATGGAGCGTTATCCCAAAGGAATTTTGAAACGGCTGATCTATCCTTTTTGGAAACGCTGAATGACAAGTGTCTAAGCTGCTTTGCTTTTCAGAAACAAAGTAAACAGGTAAGTGACTCCAGCCAGAATGATGATAAAGGGCCCGGTCGGAAGATCCCATGCGTAGCTAAGCCATGTGCCGGTGAAGGTGAAAACCATACACAACGCACTCCCGCCCAGCATCATTTGCCAAAGTTTCCTGGAGAAGAGACCCGCAATCGCGGCCGGGAGAGTTAGTAGTGCAATTACCAAAACGATGCCCACCAAGCTCACGAGAAGAACGATGGTGATTGCTGTTAGGCAGAGTGTAAAAAGATAGAGTGGGGTAGTCCTGACGCCGCGAAGTGAAGCAAATTCTTCATCAAAGCAAAGGGCGACCAAGGGCCTATATGCCGCTGTTATCATTAACAACACTCCAACCGTCAGAATCGCGACTACCCCAATATCGAAAGTTGAGATCATGAGTATGTCTCCAAACAAATAACTCATCGGATCTACATATTGAGGTGTCTTGAAAATAAACAAGAGACCGATTGCCATCCCGAGTGACCAAATGGCCCCGATGATAGTATCTTCTTGAGCTTTATATTTCAAACTAACCCAACCAATTAAAAGCGCTGCAATTATTCCTGTTACAAAAGCTCCGCCAAGCGGATGTAACCAGGTCCATTCCCATTGATGTTGGGCGTAGAGAGAGAAACCAATCCCTCCAAGAACTGCGTGCGCAATCGCGGCAGCCAGGTAAGAAATTCGCTTTGCAACCACCAAGGTGCCGATTGTGCCAAAAGGAATGCTGGCCAGCAGACTAAGCAACAACGCTTGTCTCATGAAAAACAAGGAATCGTCGAATAGTATATGCCTTAGGGAATCCATAAATCCGAATTAGTGGTGGTGGTGATCATGACCTAGATCGGCACTGTGTAGAATTCGGCGGGGGCTGGAGCCGTATAGCTCTTCAATGAGCTCAGCTGAGATGGATTCAGTGGGATGTGTGTGGACATGTTTATTAACACAGAGTACTTGTGTAACAGCTCCCGAAACGAAACCAAGATCATGGGAGACCATGATAATCTTCATGCTTGGATGAAATTGAAGGAGCGTTTCCAATAACTTGTCTTCCAAGGTCAGATCCAGATTGGCTGTAGGTTCATCAAGCAGCAGCAGCGCAGGTTTGGATACCATGGCCCGAGCTATAAGGACTCTCTGTTTTTGTCCGCCTGAGAGTTCTGAATATTGGGAGTTCTCAAGCTTGTCTATGCCAACCGCTGCCAACGCATCGACAATGGATTTCGAATTTCTTAATTTCCATCCAGAGAACATTCCGCCTTCTAGCAAGCCCATCGCGACTACCTCTTTAACTGTGATGGGAAATTTGGGGTCATAATGAAGTGATTGTGGCATATAGCCAATGTTTGAACGAGCTTTGGTGGGAGTTGTCCCGAACACGGTAATGGATCCCTTATCCGGTTTTACAAGGCCCAATAAAAGCCTGAGCAAGGTAGTCTTTCCACCTCCATTGGGACCCACAACACAAAGAGGATCACCGGCTTCGATATCGAAATCAGCATCGCTAAGCACCTGATTCTTCCCAAAGGACAATGAAACTTTCTTAAAGCAAATGATCGGATCCGTTTTGTGCATCAACTAGCGGTAGCTACTTGCAATGGTTTCTCCTATGAGAATCAGATTGTCCAAGTAATTCTCTGCCAACGGGTCTATGACTTCGACTTTTCCACCTATGGCTTTTGCCAAAGTATGTGCCGTGCGTCTTTCAAACTGAGGCTGGACAAAGATTGTGCGAGCGTTGAGTTCTTTGGCCAATTTGATCAAAAAATTGAGTTGTTTGGGGCTTGGTTGTTTTCCTTCCAATTCCACTGTTTCCTGTCTGAGGCCGTAGCGTTCCAGAAAGTATCCAAATGCTGGATGGTAAACAAAGACGATAGCGCCTTTGTGAGGCGCCAATATTTCTTTTAATTGGGTATCGACTGCTTCCAGTTTTGAAAAAAACGCGGTTAGATTCTCATCAATTAATTTCGTTCGATCAGGTAGCAGTTCTTTCAAGCTTCGCGCATAGGATCGAAGTTGGATTTTTACCAATCCAGGACTCAACCAGATGTGCGGGTCTGCCGCGTGATCGTGGGCTCCCTGTTCGTCATCGTGGGAATGCGACTCCAAGCTTCGTTTACGAATGCCTGCCGACGTGTCTACGATCGTCAAGTTTGGGTAGATTGATCGAAGCTTTGGGAGAAATGCGGTCTCCATAGGCACTCCAATTGAAAAATACACTTCAGCTGTTGCTATCTCAGCCAGCGTTCTCGGTGTGAGTGAGAAATTGGTCGGATTTTGCCCGGGCTTAATCAGTGTAACTACATCGACTTCAGCTCCGGTAAGCGCCTGTACAAAGGCTTTCTGTGGCGGTATTGAAACCACAATCGTTGGTTTTCCCACCAAGGTGACTTGCCCTAAAAATAGTAGGAGCAGTCCGGTAATACTATGGAGTCGGTGCGCTTTCATTGAAGGTTTCCCGACATTATATAGATTCTGTCAAGGGGTGCCCTTAGGAAAGTTTTCTTACCGCTACGTTGTGTTCTGCCAAGTAGTTTTTGCACTCACTAATGGTGTATGTGCCGAAATGGAATATGGAAGCGGCTAGCACGGCCGAAGCTTTCCCTTCAGTCAAAACATCTACCATGTGTTGCAGGTTACCTGCTCCTCCAGAGGCAATAACCGGTACTTCGACGGCTTCACTGATATGTCGATTGAGTGCGATGTCATATCCATTGAGCATTCCGTCCTGATCCATACTCGTAAGCAGTATTTCACCGGCTCCCAGCTGCACCACTTTTTTAGCCCACTCGACAGCATCCAGTCCGGTAGGGTTTCTGCCACCATGTGTGTAAACTTCCCAGGATTCGGAACCTGGAACGCGTTTTGCATCAATGGCCACTACAATACATTGGTTTCCAAATCGATTGGAGGCCTTGTCTACCAAGTCAGGGTTATTAACGGCAGCGGTGTTTAGGCTAATCTTGTCAGCGCCGGATTTCAACATCGCACGGATGTCATCGGTGTTGCGCAATCCTCCACCCACCGTCAGCGGCATAAAGCAGTGTTCGGCGGTTTTGGATACAACATCGTGCATAATGTTTCGCTCGTCGCTCGATGCGGTAATATCCAGAAACACCAGCTCATCCGCTCCCTGTGCTTCGTAAGCCATGGCGCAATCTACCGGATCACCGGCGTCTCTCAGTGCTTTAAATTTTACCCCCTTTACAACGCGACCATCGGTCACATCCAGGCATGGGATGATACGCGAGGATAACATGATCTCAGAAGGATTAGCCGTCTGCTCGCGCCAAGTCGGGCTCGAAAGCCACCGATAGGCGATATTGTTGACCAGGGCGCATATTTAATGGGTGATCCCGAACAAGCGTCTGCAGGTAATGAATATTTCCCCACATCGTTTTATAGTTAGGATCATCCGTCACCACTTCAGTTTCTGCCCATTGTGCCTGGAAGTCGTCTTTCAGCACGGTACAACGCAGACCTTCCTGTCCAAGAGTAAACGTGTTGCCAACTCGGTGAAGTGAGTGAGGTGAGGCAATAACCAGCATGTAACGCATGCGTTCCATTGTGACAGGTTGCTTAACCGTAAAAATAAACTCGCTCGTGACCTTTCCTCCGTTGAAGGTCCAGTTTACCTTACAACTGCCTAGTCCTGAAACGATTTCTTGATTGGTATCAATCAAGTCAGGTTGCTCATAGCGGAAATAAATGGATTTGCGTAGTCCCATGCCGGTTGTGCAGCGCTTGCCATAATAACTTGGTATCACGTAACGATCACCGAATTTCAGTTCGGGGATCATTACTGGAAGCTGTTTGTTCACCGGCCAGTCGAATATTCCTGGACTGTGTGGGAATGCGAGTGAGTCGGAAGTATTCTTTTGGTCGGTATGCGTCAGTGGTATGTTGATATGCAACCCAGACTCAGCGTTCTTATAAATAAACAGGCCTTGTTCCTTGCGTGAGGATTTGTCAAAAATCACAAAACGGCTCGTATTCTTCGCCTTTAAGGTTTCAGTATTTACAGGTGCATTGACCGTCCTTGCCAAACGCGCCCATTGGCTCAAATAACGAGCTCCGTCGAAGTCAGCCATACGTGTTGTATGGGCTGGAGTTGTTTCCCTCTCTCCATCTCTGATTATCAAGTTGCCGTGTTCCTGATCCAGGTAAGTTAGATAGAAAAAGTAAAATAGACGACGTAGGATATCAAAATACAGCATCTGTTTTTCGGGCACGATCCAGTTGTCACGGAATCCTTGAAGGATTAAGCTGATGCAGTACATCTGTCCATAAGCTCCACCGCCACGTCCGAAAGACCACCCTAGTCCGTCTTCACGAACCAAGTCGGGAAGCAGGCGCAAATATTTTTCAGCATGTGTTCGTAGACTTGGAAGCTTGCGGTCGCGCAAATGAATATTCGCGTGAAGCTGAATTGCCTGACGGATAAAAGTGAAGGCGAGGACACCGTAAATATTGTATACGCCTTTACCGTCTTCGCTATCGTCATGGAAATTGCCAGAATTAGTTTCTCCAATCCGCTCGAGGAAACGGTCTATAAGCTTACCGGTTTCGTCCTTTTTGGAGAGTCCCATACTGAATCGGGTTACGGCTTTAGCTATGTTAAAGGCCTGCCAATGGTTCTCGTGGTCAGACCGTGCCAGCAGGAGGCGATCCAAACGCAAACGTGTTTCTTCAACCAAACGTTCCCAGACAGGGTTTCGGTCTTTTGCTGGACCAAAGGAAAGTAAAGCGAGTGCCGCATAAGCGACTCCGTTTTCGGCTATCGGTTCAATAAAGGTTTGGGCGGTTATACAGCGGGCGGCGAGATCGATCAGATCATGGCCATCAAGTTCGGTTTCACCGGTCGCTCTATAAAATTCGCCAATGGCCAAAGCTGCATGCCCGGGTTCGTCGAATCGCTTTTCTTCTCCTGCAATAGGAGTTATTGTTCCGTCCTGGTTTATTGATGCTAGGTTGTGGCCCAACATCGAACGAGCCATCTCTGTGCATTGCTCAGCAAATTGTTGCATTTATTGTCTTATCAGCCTTGTTTTATGAAACGTGTTATGAGAAATCATGCGCTGTCTATGTCAACGACTTATTAGTGACAAAAATGCATCATTTGTAGTTGTTTTCGAAAGACGAGTTAGCATCGTTTCCGCTGCGTCTTCAATCCTCAACGGAGCTAGTGCTCTACGGAAGAAATGAATGGTTTCCAGCTTCTTCGGATCGATTAGCAGTTCCTCTTTTCTAGTGCCGGAAGAATTTATGTTCATTGCCGGCCAAAGACGTAGTTCAGCGACTTTTCGATCGAGAACCATTTCCATGTTTCCCGTGCCCTTAAACTCCTGGAAAATAAGGTCGTCCATACGACTGCCTGTTTCAATCAACGCCGACGCAATAATTGTTAGGCTGCCGCCTTCTTCAGTGTTTCGAGCGGCTGAAAAGAGTTGCCGGGGTTTTTCTAAGGCACGGATATCGAGTCCACCCGTCATCGTTCGGCCACCTCCACCTTTTGAGGAGTTATAGGCACGGCTTAATCGAGTGAGCGAATCCATACAAATTACCACGTCTTTTCCAACTTCCACCAGGCATTTGGCACGTTCGATAGCCAGCTCCGCAATTTTGGTATGGTTCTCGGTTGGTTCGTCGTTCGAAGACGCAAATATTTCGGCGTCAACCGTACGTTTCATGTCTGTCACTTCTTCGGGCCGTTCGTCCACGAGCAGCATCATGACGTGACACTCAGGATGATTTTCAATTACCCCTAAAGCTATATCCTGAAGTAAAGTTGTTTTACCTGTCCGCGGTGGCGCCACGATCAATCCACGCTGTCCTTTACCAATCGGGCAGAACAGGTCGATGCAGCGCAAGGTCATCTTGTGTTCTTTGGTTTCCAAATTCAGCTGTTCATCAGGTGCCACTGACGTCAGGCTTGAAAACTGAAAACAGCGCTTCCGCTCTTCTGGCCCCAAACCGTCAATCGTTTCGACGAATTTGACCTTTGGATTGGGAAAGCGGGGGTCCGAGGATGCGATTCCCTTAATGTAATTGCCTTTTTTTAGTTTAAAGCGATTTACCAGTTCTCTGGGTACAAAAGGGTCGGTCGGTGTCGGTTTACCATTGCGAGACGGATCGAGTAACTGCCCCGTCTTGTTTTGTAGTAATTCCAGAATGCCCTCTACCTCAACAGTATTGTCGGCAGGATTATCCATATAAGATCGTAATAATAAGAAAACTGATAATGCCTCAAAGCGGCGATAATGGACCTTTACAAGGTTGTTGATCTGGTCCCGGAGGAGGAAATAAACCGGCTCACTTCCACTATTAACGAGCTCTTGGTTTTACCAGAAAGTAGAAACCTTTGAGGGCGGATATGGCTCTGTCAATACCACATTATGCATCAGTTTGATTTGTGATTTCTGAAAAAGCTCGTCTCAGACCGCTGAATAAATGACTAGTGAATCTTTATGAGACCCTTCTATCAGGATCCTTGGTCCAACCGAGGATTTACGCTGGCCGAGCTTCTGACCGTTCTCGCAATCATCGCGATCCTTTCTGGGTTGTTGTTTTCAGTTGCCACAGGAGTGTTTAATAAAGGGGAACGAGCTCGCGGGGAATCCGAGCTGCAGGCCATTTCGGTCGCATTGGAAAGCTACCGTGGCCGATTTGGTGATTATCCCGATGTTGAAACACCCCACCAGCTTTTCGAGGCATTGGAAGGGAAATTGGGACCGGACGGGACTATATTGAATAAACCGTTCCCACCTATGCTTGAGGTTGGAAAATTTTCCTTGGATGAAGGTGAAACCGTCGAACTGCTCGATCCTTGGGATGAGCCCTATGTTTATAGGTACATTCAGCCGGATAACCAAACACGGCAGTCTGCTTATCGACTTTTTTCAAAAGGCCCTGATGGTGAATCTTCCATTGATGGTGATTCCGGCGGTCATCTGGACCAGGACAATCTTCGGTACGATGATTGACCGTTTCCCTATCGATCCATTAGACCCTTTGCTTCCATGTTATTATTACCTGTGACATACTCAGAGGCGAAGGCTTCAAAAAGTAAGCGAGGGTTTACTCTGACCGAGCTCCTGACGGTTATCGCAATTATTGTCATACTCCTTGGCATATTGATTCCGAGCATTCTTAGCATCCAACGAAAAGCGAATCGTGCTAAGACGGAAGCCTTGTTTGGGAAGATCATCAACGCGGTGACTTTATATCGAACCGACAATGGGGCTTATCCGGATTTGTTGGGTGATTTGTCTAACGGTGATGTGGTCGTAAATCTCAACAATAGTGAACAATGGGCCCGTTTTACTGAAATACTCGCCCTCAGCCAACCGGACGGTTCCGCATTCGAAAATCCTAAAACCCGCGATTTGATCCGCAATTTCAACCCCAAATACAAACGCTATTTCGAATTGCAGTTATCCGAGCTTGAAACATTTGGTGGAGCCGAGCGTTTGGTGGACGCATTTGGAAATCCGCACATCTATATGGTGATGGATGCCAATCTCGATGGAGTCATCGATCGGAGTGCCTTACCCAACTCTCCAGAAAAAAATCTTCGGCAGAGGATTGTTATCTACACTTCAGATGAAGGGAAAGATGACTTCCCCGAAATTCAAAGCTGGGACTACTGATTGTTGATCGGCATGACCGGGGAATGGGAATTCTGGATTGATACGGGCGGCACATTTACGGATTGCCTGGGACGTAATCCTGACGGAACTTTCCATCGAGCGAAGGTTTTGAGCAATAGCTCACTTCGGGCAAGTATTCAGGAGGTGGGCACACATTCTTGTATCCTGGGTCTTGCTGAAACGTATCCGCAAAACTTTTTCAAAGGATTTTTTGCACGTTTTTTAGGCAGTGATTCTACGAATCTCGTGGTGGCTTACGATGCTGATCTTCGGAAACTGGAACTGAAAGAGGAGCTTCCTGCCGGAGTAACGGTTGGCGATTTGCTTGTTATTGAGTTTGCCGGCGAAGCACCGGAGTTAGGGGCCCGAGTTATCACTGGAACTCCCGGAGATGAACCTTTGCCAAAATCGAAACTGCGTCTCGCGACGACTAAGGGAACGAACGCATTATTGGAAGGGAAGGTAGCCAAGACTGTTTTCATTATTAACAAGGGCCTCGGTGACTTACTTCTAATCAATACGCAGCAACGACCTGATTTGTTCTCATTGGATATAAAGCGACCTGAGCCCATCTATGACTCGGTGATTGAAGTTGAGATCGATTTGAATACCGGATTGCCGAATACAGATGAGCTTGCGGAACAAATTGAGGACTTCATGGAACGTGGAGTATCAACTGCTGCGATATGTTTAATGAATAGCTTTAGGGATGATCGTGGTGAACGCTCACTCGTTCGTTTCTTAAAAGATCTGGGATTTCTTACTGTGATTCCTTCCAGTGAATGTGCACCCTTTATCAAGATCCTTCCCAGGGCTGAAACAACCTTGGTGGATGCCTGCCTGACTCCGGTGTTGGATACTTACCTCAGTCGGATTGCTGCTCAGTTCGGGGAAGATGGGCTGTCCGTGATGACCAGTGCGGGTGGCTTGGTGCCACATGCGCATTTTAGAGCGAAAGATAGTTTGTTTAGTGGTCCGGCAGGTGGCGTTGTAGGAGCAGTTAATTGCGGAGAGCAGGCTGGTTATTCCAAGTTGATTGGTTTTGACATGGGAGGAACCAGTACGGACGTGGCTCGGTACAACAAAGTACTGGCGTATCAATTCGAGACGCGTGTGGGACATGCGCATGTCATGGCACCGAGTTTAAAAATCGAAACGGTGGCTGCCGGAGGTGGATCCATATGTATGTTCGATGGAGAGCGCTTACGGGTCGGTCCTGAAAGCGCTGGTGCTGATCCTGGTCCGGCTTGTTATGGTACAGGCGGTCCTTTGACGATTACCGATGTGAATCTCCTTTTGGGGCGTATGGATCCGGAGCAATTTGGCATTCCTGTTGATCTCAGAAAAAGTGAAGATCAACTTCAGGCCTTGCAGTATCGCATACAGTTGGAAGGAGGGGAGAGTTCAACCGATCAGCTAATGAGCGGGCTGTTGGAAATTGCCAATGAAAACATGACCGATGCCATTCGGAAGATTTCCACAGGCGAAGGCTATGATCCTGGCGACTATGCCTTGGTCGCATTCGGTGGGGCAGGTGGGCAGCATGCCTGTGGCATTGCTGAAAAGTTGGGAATTTCAACTATTCTGTTTCCAGGCGACGCAGGATTGCTAAGTGCCGTTGGGCTTTCAAAAGCCGTTTTAGAGGGGTTTGTTGAGCGGCAAACCTTGTGCTCTTATGATGAGTTTCTTCAACAAGCCGGGGACCTGACAGCTGAACTTGAAACGGAGGCATTTCATAAATTGAATCCAGGTGATCGAGCACTCGCTCGTCTGAGTCGGCGGATAGTCAGTCTGCGATTGAGAGGCCAAGAGATGCCGATTGATATCAATTGGCTTCCAGACACCTCACCACTTGAACTGTTTTTGGAGCGTTATCATTCTATCTTCGGGTATCGCCCTAATCTGGATTTGATTGAGGTGGTTTGTTACCGGGTTGTTGTTGCCACGCCATCGGTGGTGAATCCTACAGAAGCGTTTTTTGATTATCATGAACACTGTTCCCCAATAAAAAAACTGCGTGCTTTTAGCGGTGGTCAGTGGAGGGACGCCTCCGTCTATGTTCGGGAGAACCTGGGTTTAGGATCCAGGGTTACGGGGCCTGCCATTATTCAAGACCCTTTTAGCACTTTGTTTGTGGATGTAGGTTGGAAAGCTTCATTAGGCACCGAAGGAACATTACGTCTTTCAAGCACTGAAGAGGCCCGGGCTCACACGGACAATTCGGAGGAAGTTGAAATCGAATTATTTTCTAATCGATTTCAGAGTTTGGTTGAAGAGATGGGTTTGCGGCTCATGCGGACTGCCGTTTCCACCAACGTAAAAGATCGTCTTGATTTTTCCTGTGGTCTGCTCGACGCCGATGGATGTTTGGTGGTAAATGCCCCTCACATACCGGTTCATCTGGGTGCCCTGGGAATGTGCGTTCGTACGGTGAGCGAAACACACGCTTGGCAAGCAGGTGAGATGCTCGTTACCAACCATCCTGCGATGGGTGGCTCACATTTGCCGGATGTAACTGTAATTTGTCCCATATTCTCAGATTCGAATTCATTGATGGGGTTTTTAGTGAACCGTGCGCATCATGCCGAAATGGGTGGGATTGCTCCGGGTTCAATGCCACCAGCGGCAAAATCTCTGGTAGAGGAAGGGGTTGTTATTCCTCCTACTGTAGTCATGCAAGGAGGTGAGGTAAATCTCACGCAGGTTGAATCACTCTTACGGGAAAGTCCTTATCCTTCCAGGCGGGTGGGCGAGAATATTTCTGACCTCAAAGCGCAAATTGCAGCTAACAAAAAAGGGCTACAAGAATTTGAAAACCTGGTTCGAGAAAAAGGTGGTGACGTTGTTTGTGAATATATGGCCGCCATTCAAAACCGTGCGGAGAAAAGTTTGCGTCGTAAATTGGGCAACTTCCCTGACGGAAGTTATGAAGCGCTTCAAAAGCTCGATGATGGAACGATTTTAAAAGTGGTGGGCACTGTTTCTGGAGATTCCCTCATCCTTTTATTTAACGACGGCGGTGGCGTTCATCCGCTCAATTTTAATGCGACTCCTGGAATCGTTTATAGTGCTGTAATCTATTTCCTTCGCGTTTGGTTGAATGAACCTATGCCTTTAAATGAAGGTCTTTTACGACCGGTTAAAATCGAGATTCCGGAAGGACTTCTTAATCCTCCCTTTGATGAGGATCCATCGAAATGTCCTCCTGTCGTGGCGGGGAATGTGGAGACCAGTCAACGTCTGGTCGATACCCTGTTACTGGCCTTTGAAGTTGTCGCCTGTAGTCAGGGAACGATGAATAATCTCATTTTTGGTAACGACCGGATCAGCTTTTACGAAACCATTGCTGGTGGAGCCGGGGCTGGTGAAGGTTTTAACGGAGCGAGTGGTGTCCATGTTCATATGACCAACACCGGAATCACCGACCCAGAGTTACTGGAGTATAAATATCCGGTGAAGCTGATCGAGTTTTCCATCCGCAAAAATTCAGGAGGTAGAGGCCAATTCGACGGAGGTGATGGTATTATTCGCGAATTGGAATTTACGGAACCCGTCACTCTTTCTCTCCTAACCCAACATCGAGTTGAAGCCCCTTATGGAATGGCCGGTGGATTACCTGGGAAACAGGGTGAGCAATGGCTTATTCGAAAAAACCAAGCTCCGAAAAAACTGGCTCCGACTGACCGCGTTGACATCCAGGCTGGAGATCGAATCCGAATACTAACTCCAGGGGGAGGGGGATGGGGAACTCCCTAATTTTGCGAAATTCTTGTTTCAAGGGCTGACACCTTCTGGCTCATCCTTGATACTGGAAGATCTCATTAACTTGTCGGATCTTTCTTTGATCGAATCGAAAAATGACGGATCGGTTATAGTCACAATTACTATTTCGCAGGCGTTCTTAATCTCCGTTACATAAAACATCTGTTTGTGAGTTATTCCGTCAGCTGTGAATTGAATTGCAAGAGAACGAACCTCCTTATCATCCCCATTCTTAAACGACTCTTCGTTGAGAATTTTAATATTTTTTGCCCCTTCGGATTTCATTCCTTTGATCGTGTTCTTTGCCACAGAATCGAGGTTTCCATCGTACTCTTCTTGAACGGTGATGAAGAATGCTTGTAGCGAATCTCCATCCCATAGACAGAATGTATTATTTTCACCGAGTGCTGGGACTACTTGATAAGTTGCGTCTTCGCCATCAACATCGATTGAGATGAAAGGGTCGATTTGGATCCTTTGCGAATTTCCGTTTAGGCCAAATAATCCAAAGGCAATTATAAGGACGATTAATTTCGGTTTTATTGACATAAGAATAATAGCTGTTTTCCGTGATGTGTTTATGGAAAGCTTACTACCTGTTTCCGAAAAGCTTTAAGCTTTCTACCGCGACTTCTAATACGTTTTAATTTTGAATTCTTCGTATGGCAAAGCTTTGGCTTTCCAATGGTTCACAGGTTAAATAACACAGCTCCCAATTATGCATATTGCAAAATTCATGAACTGCCTCTATTACCCCATAGCGATAGGATTTTTTCCAGTTTCCCATTTTGTAGTCGTGGCCAGCTATGACTCCTCCGCTTTTTAGTTTCGGAGCATAAGCCAGTAATTCCCCTCGAGTCGTTTGATAAGAATGGTCGGTATCAATATATATAACGTCGAAATAATCGTCCGGGAAATCAACCGCAGCTTCAATGGACGGTTTCTTGTGGATCCTGACTCTATCATCTTCGATTTGTTTTTTAAACTTTAGGCTGACCTCGGTAAACAGGCTTTTGTCGTATCGAGCTGATTCCCAGATATCCACGAGATGAAGAAGGGATGGCTGGGTGACTGCCAGAATTTCCTCGCTGAATTCACCACGATTTACGCCCAATTCAGCTACAACATTTTGTTTTCCCAAACGCTCTAGCAACTTGGAGCGATTGAGTACTAACTGACAATTTCGCATGTGCTTTTCTTGCAGATATGTACGGGGGAACTTGGCAGTCTCAGCCTCTCTTACGGCGCGCTCGTCCGATCGGAATTTCTCAAGTAGTCGTCTTTTAATGGCTTTGGGTATTAATTGTGTAATCATTTTCAATGTTTAAAAGTACGATCCTTGCTTTCAGCACTTTGACTTGATCGTAAAGCGCCTTGATCGGGTCAAAAATGAATTTAGGAGTGTACTTTCGTATTAGATTTCTCAATGGGTGAGGAATATACTGGTTTATATGTTTTCATCTCTCATGGTCTTACTCGATCCAACCCCCATATTCTTTGAAAACAGGAATATTTTATAGGAAATCTTGCTTACAGAAACGATAGTGTTCTGATTTGAGCTTCAATGGGAAACACTAAAACCCACATCTTTTACCACCCACTATCTTTGAAGCATGATACAGGGATGGGGCATCCGGAACGTCCGGCTAGAATCCAAGCGGTACTGGATCATTTGGATAGCTTAAAGATAACAGATAAGTTTTTGTGGGTCACACCGGAGCCGGCTTCTAAGCAGCAAATTCTATCCAATCATGGAAATGCGTATATTGAGAGCGTAGAACGGTTGGCTGCGATTGGGGGTGGATTTTTGGATGCGGATACCGTGGTTTCGTCTGAGTCTTACAAAGCGGCATTGAGGGCGACCGGGGCTTGTGTTGAGGCAATTGATGCGGTGGTGAAAAAGGATGCTAATAATGCCTTTTGCTTGAATCGCCCACCGGGACATCATGCTCGGCCAAACGCAGCGATGGGTTTTTGCTTTTTTAATTCCGTCGCTATTGGTGCGCGTCATGCGTTAAAGAGACATGGAATGGAGCGGGTGTTTATTCTCGATTGGGATGTGCATCATGGGAATGGAACTCAGGAGAGTTTTTATGATGATCCATCCGTCTTCTTTTGTAGTATTCATCAAAGCCCATTGTATCCAGGGACGGGATTGTCCAACGAAACCGGTATTGGCGAAGGGGCGGGCTTTACTCTAAATCTCACTGTGCCGAGCGGCACTCGTGGTGATTTGTATCAGTCGCTTCTCGACGAGAAAATACTTCCTGCCATGCGAGAATTTCAACCAGAGCTAATTCTTATTTCAGCTGGATTTGACGCGCATCGCCTTGACCCCTTGGCTGGTGTTCAATTGGAAGACGAGGACTTTTATAGGTTGACCCGCGGTGTTTTGCAGGCGGCTGATAGCTTGTGTAAGGGCAGGGTGGTATCGGTGCTCGAAGGTGGTTATGACTTGCAAGGATTATCCGGCGGCGTCGAGCAACATTTGAGAGCTATGCTTGAAATGGGTTAAACGACGTTGGTGGAAGATTATTTAACTAATCAGGGACGCTTCTTTTGGAGCAGGTTCGGGTTGCTTTACCAATTCAGAAATTGCCTCCAGTACTTGGGATAAACAAATCTCGGCAGAGGTGACACCTCCGTGTTTGGGGCAATTAATTGGCTGAACAATCTGCAAGGGTGTGTCGTAGACTGGCTTTGTGTTTACGGGGTTGGTAACGCCGTACAGACCGACTGTCGGGACGCCCAAAGCATTTGCCAAGTGCAAGCCTCCGCAATCGTTCGATATAACAACTGAGCAGGAATTCAGAGCCATGACAAATTGCATCAAGGTGGTGGATCCAGTGAAGTCGTGAATAGAACCAGGTTCGAATTGTTCGATAATCTGTCGACTAACCGGAAGGTCCGCTGAAGTACCAAATAAACAAATATTGCTGTCGGGATAAAGATCCATGAGCCCTGCTATACATTCCACCCAATAATCCACGGGCCAACATTTCTCCGGCTTGTCTCCTGCTCCGCATATCAAGCCAAAGTAGGGTGCGTTGAGTGACTGTGTTTGCAGACAACGAAGGGGATTGATTACGTCAGAGCCCGGTGCCAGGCGCAATGGACTGTAATCGACTTCCCCTTGTAGTCCAAAGTAGCGAAAGAAGTCCTCCCAGAGTTCGACCTGGTGCGTTTTTCTTTCATCCCATCCCGGATCAACCTTGAAGCTGTGCGTGAGCAATGGGCGATTCGTTCTCGGATAGCAAATCCCATAACGACGTGGCGCATTGATAAGTCTCGATTCAAGGTCAGCAACAAAAGAATCTGTAAGTTGATAATAGGTGTCTGGATAGGAGGTCTTTAACTTTAAAAACTTCTGATAATAACCGGTATTTCGTTTGGGGATGCAAATTATGTGGTCTGCTACCTGAAGGGCTTCGAGTAGGGAGTTGAACTTTCGATTGGAAAGCAGAGTGATCTCCGCGTCTTCCCTTGAATTTCCAATCCTCTTTATAAGCGGGATCCATTTAATGACCTCACCAAGATGCTCCGGCATCCGAATCCAAATACGATTATTTTTCGGAAGGCTTTTCCAATTATTATATTTTTTAGTCTCGTCCAGAAGGCTATTTGGGAACTTTAAATTTAGATTCTGCGAATGGTGATTTTGACCTTCCCAGCGGTTGTGAATCCACATCCAATTCGCAGAGAACCTTTCATCCGTTGTGAGTTTCTCTTCCAACCAATGGTTTGCCTGTAAGATTACCGGCTCCTCTTTACCTCCTCCCGAAATTTTTTCAACGTGTAACTTGCCTTCCCAGAATCCTGTGCGTTCTCCGTAGAAACTCAGTACGTCCGCGTCGTAATCATGTGAAAGGATCTGATGAAACCCAGCCGTAGTGGCTGCTCTGCCGAGAAAGAATGTAAGGTAGCCTGCATCTCCAACGTTTTGATCAAAAACGAAGATCATCCAGTTGTTGTTTTTAACCAATTCACGTGCTTCATGAAGGCCACTGAGGCGATCGATCAAGGTTATCCCGTTTCTACTTCTGGTATCCTTCACATATTGCACGATTTTCTTTTTGTTGAGAGGCCAATAAAGTAGTCCGATTTCCGGATTGTCGAATGGGAGGCAACGAGGAATAAGCGTGCAGGCTTCCATCATACTGTTGTGGATGGAAACACCTATGACCGGTTTATTGGGATCGACATAGTTTTTCAGCAGCTCGATTGTCTCTTGGGTGGCGATCAATGTTTTGTCGAGACGGCCTTCGGAAAAATGAGGAAGTGCAAGCTTGAACAAGTACATCTCAACCATACGCCGACAGCTGGTTCGTGCCTGACGTCGTCGCCTCGACATCGGTTTATCCGGGTAAACATGATGTAGGTTGGATAGGATGGTTCTTCGTTTTATTGTCGGGAGGAAGTAAACCAGGTCGCCTATGATCACTGACAAGAATTGGGCAAACTGCCGTGGCATGGTGGTTAGTATCCAACCGGATATTTTAACAAGGATTAACACGTGATTTAGCTGAGTGATTTAGGGAATTAGTAGCCAGCCTTGAATCTTGGTTCCCGGATGGCAAGCCCTAGAAATGGTAGGATTTGCAAAGGCAACTTTGGTTTGGGATTTTATCATGGTTTGAAGGCTCAGAGGGAAAATATATTTTTAGCAAAATCTTTGTGTTTTTGAGTTTAGGGTGGTTAACCTTAACTTTTTAAGACTTTTCCCTTCGACCTAAACACAGCTACAGCAAAGTATGATCAGGAAGCGAGTAATGGTGTGCATCTATGGGTTACTCTTTTCAAATGGTACCCTTCTTCAGGCCGCCGTCACGGTTTACGTTATGGATAACGGTGTCCGGACTGATCATGTGGCTTTTAACCAAATCGAAACAGCGGTTGTCGATATGCTTGGAGGTTTGCCCGAGTTGACTGTCCCAAGGGCATTTGATGATCATGCAACTTTGGTGGCAGGGTTGATTGTGGAGCGTGCCCCAAGAGTGAAGCTGATTTCGGTTAGGACTTTGCAAGGCAATGGTTCGGGTAATTGGTCGATTTTTTTGAAGGGTGTTCATTGGATAACCAATCACCACCCTGCTGGGCAACCGGCGATCGCGAATTTGAGTTTGGGTGGCGTCCCAAAGGATCCTAGAATCGAAAAGTTGGTGACGCGTGCTATCAATCAATTGGTTGAGGATGGAGTGACCGTTGTTGTGGCAGCGGGCAATGAGGGGGAGGATGTCGAGAATCGTATTCCCTCCGCTCTTGATTCGGTAATATCTGTGGGTGCGACTTCGGCCTTTAATTTTCGATTAATTTCCTCGAATTATGGTAATGGCGTGGATGTTTATGCCTTGGGAGAGAATCTCTCAGGGCCTGGGAGCAAGAGCTCAACAGATCGTACCCGCGATTCAGGTATTTCGATAGCTGCTGCGGTGGTGACTGGATCTGTGGCGGCTTTTTTGGAAGAACAGCCCCAGGCGACACCTGCTCAGGTTAAAGAGTGGGTGATAGAAAACAGTGAAGTGGGAAAAGTGAAAAATATTCCCGGCCCAAAGAGTAGTAAGTCGGAGGCGGAGAGTTTGTTGTTTCAGGATAAGCTATAAAAGAAACGAGTTAAAAACTGTTAAATGGAATAAATGAGCTTATTCCGAGAACGTGCTTGA
The DNA here is from genome assembly GCA_027622555.1 of Verrucomicrobiota bacterium. NCBI lineage: Bacteria > Pseudomonadati > Verrucomicrobiota > Verrucomicrobiota bacterium. The sequence goes on along the minus strand of JAQBYJ010000040.1, from coordinate 14,249 downwards.
AGGGTAGCTGGAAACACGAATAAATGATGAAATAATCAGTTTTAAATCTTCATTTAACTACCCGAACAATGAATAAGAATATCCCTGGAATTAATCGTCGTTCCTTCATGAAAACTGCAGCTGGTGCCACGGCAGCGAGCTTGATAGCTTTTCCGCATATTATGACCGGTGCCAACCATGGAAGCGCTCCGAGTGAAAAGCTCAACCTGGCTTTTGTCGGAGTTGGCGGAAAAGGCGTGAGCTCGATCATGCCACTGAGCGACCTCGGCCACAACATCATCGGCTTGTGCGATGTCGATGAACGCAGTATCGCGAAAGCCTACAATAACGCACGGGGAGGAGCTGAGTTTAAAGCTGTCATAGATAATGCAGTATCCAGGGGCGCACAGTGGTATACGGACTACCGCACCATGTTTGAGAAGATCGGGGATAAAATGGACGGAGTAGTGGTCTCGATTCCTGATCACATGCACTTTCCAGTCGCGATGTCGGCTGTGAATTTGGGCATCAATGTCTATTGCGAAAAACCGCTCACCCACACTGTTGAAGAAGCGCGTATGTTAGCAGAAGGTGCACGCAAGCAAGGCATTGTTACACAAATGGGTAATCAGGGTCATTCCAACGAAGGGGTTCGCTTGGCCAAGGAGTGGATTGCCGCCGGTGTGATTGGCCAGATTCGTGAAGTGTACTCATGGACGAATCGTCCTATTTGGCCGCAAGGCTTGAACAAACCGAAGCACAACGAATTTATCCCGGTGGTTCCGAAAGGATTGGATTGGGATCTTTGGTTGGGAGTAGCGCCAAAGCGTGCTTATGACCCGGCATATCTGCCATTTAGCTGGCGCAACTGGTGGGACTACGGTTGCGGTGCGGTGGGTGACATGGCGTGTCATGTGATGGACGCGGCTTATTTTGGTCTCGATCTCGGCTTGCCAGAATCGATTTCAGCGATGGCGACCAACGTCAATGACCAGAGTGCACCCAATGCTTCCGCTATTACCTATAAATTTCCAAAGCGCGGTAAGTTTGACCCCGTAACCTATCACTGGCTGGATGGCGGATTGTTGCCACCGGCGCCGGAAGGTTTGACCCACGAGGACATGCTGAGTCGTGACAAGAGCGGAACAATGTTTATCGGAGATGAAGGTTACATGATGACCGACACCTACACCAGTACGGTTCGTATTCTCCCTGAGGAGCGTTTTGCGGAGATCAAAAAGAATCCTCCTGCCAAAACAATTCCTCGGGTGAAGGGCAGCCACCAAGGTGACTGGTGTCGCGCTATCAAGGAAAAGGGCCAGGCTTGTTCAAACTGGGATTACGCTTCTGGGCTTTCTGAGGTCGGTCTGCTGGGTAACGTGGCCATTCGCGCGAAGGCAGAAGTCAAATACGATGCCAAAAAGATGAAGGTAACAAATATTCCTGAAGCAAACCAGTTCCTGAAGAAGGAGTACCCGAAGGGATGGATATTGTCTTAAGGCAGAAATCATAAATTTGAAGTCAGAACAGCGCTGAACTTGGAAGATGTCAGTGCTCATGTATTAGGGGAGTATGTGGCCAGATACTGGACTGATTTCAAAGGGTTCATCTTTAACGGTACTATTGGGACCAGTCTTTGCAGGGCTTCGCTGTGGTCCGCTCAGTTTTACTGTCGCTTAATCGAATGCGGGGCACTCGCCCGTGGCTAAGCTAGGCCTCGTTGCTCACTGCTTCCAGCACTCGATTCGGCAGTGTTGCTCCATCGACCCAATCTCCCTGGACTGGAGTCACGATGGGGTGCTCGGGAACTCCGACCTCGTTTCGGTTAAGCTGGTCGATGACTTGGTTGGCGGCAATGCGCCCCATCTCATTCCAGTTGGGGTTGATGCCTGCTATACATCCGTCGAATTCATAGAGACCCAAGTAAATGTATGCTACATCTTCGGGAATCTTATAACCCTGGTCGATGAGCAGTTCATATACATCGTGGTTTTGCGACAGGATGACTTCGGGCTTATTCCGATCTATCCAACGGGTGAGCGTCTTTCCGTCGAGTTTTTCCTTATTGAGAATGGGGATGCGGTCTTCTTCGGGAAAGCTCCGTTGCGCATGTAGGGTGGCGCCGGTGCGACGGTATTGGCTGATGGATTCCGAATCGCCTAGTGTGACTAAACCGAAACTCTTGTAGCCATAATCTTTCAACTTCTCAATCGACAGAAGCACGCTTTGAAATTGGCTGGTTTCGATACGGTTCAGTGCCGGTTTTGTAATGCAGTATTTGGTAGCTACACAGGCAAATTTGGAAAGATCGATCTCCAGTTCGATGTTTGGTCGTGCGGAGTGTACAAAAATGATTCCGTGAATGCCTCGTGCATTGAAAATCTGGACCATGCGGTTGGTTGTCATCCCTTCGTCGGTCAAGTAAAACTCCACCACATCGTAGCCTTGCTGATTTGCACTTTCCTTCGCTCCGGATCTCATCCGCTTCAAATTGGGATGCAGTTGTTTCTTTCGCTGATCCAGGTGAAGCAGAGCCACAATGGGTTTGAATTCATAGTTCTTTTTGTATCGCAGATCCGTCATGAGCGCGGATACAAGCGGGTGCTTCTTGTAATTGAGCTCCTTGGCTATGGCGTTCACTCTTGCGATTGTCTCCTTGCCGCAATTCGGGTGGTTTCGCAGCGCCCGGCTCACCGTCATTTTGGAGACGCCGGCACGATCGGCTATTATTTGTAGAGTGGGGCGGGGCATGGGTTCTTTCTTTTAACAACTGGGTCTTATTAATCTTACCAAAATTGTTACGGGTAACTTGTGATGCCTGTCGATATAGACAAGCAAAATCCGCAGATTTTCACTAGAGCTCACCTGCGAATTACACCGAATAAGTGAATAACCCTATCTTCCTTTGATCTTCCCATGGCGTTGCCTTTGGTATGCCTCTAGAAAACTACAACCTCATTATTCTTAATAAGGAAACTACAAGATGATTAATTCTCAAAAAACTGTTACCAACGGTCTATTCCAAAAGTGGATGCGATTGCCTGTCATACTGGTGCCCATTGGGTTCCTTGCCTCAGCCGCCGTCTTCGCTCAAGAAGATGACGCCGATATCTTTGAACTCTCCCCATTCACCATCCAACCGGAAGAAGGCTGGGTTGCCACCGAGACTCTCGCTGGAACTCGTCTTAGAACGAACTTTAAGGATGTGGCTGCCCAGGTTGAAGTTTTCACCATGGAATTCATGCAAGACTATGCCATCAACTCTCTGGAGGAGTCCCTCATTTATTCCCTGAACGTGGCCAACGCGGAAGACCGTGTAAGCGGTAATGGAGATGGTTTTGGAAACCAGGCTGCCGGAGTTGCCCAACAGATTCGTGGAGTCGGGGAAGGAACCGTATCGCGAAATTTTTTCCAGGCCTTTACCAATTCGGAGAACTACAATGTGTCACGGGTTACGATTGCATCGGGTCCACAGTCCATTCTGTTCGGAACTGGTCAACCAGCTGGTGTTTTAGACGTGACTTTGAATCGTGCTGAAATCAGCGAAGATTTTGGCAAAATCAGTTTTCAGGTCGATTCCTTTGAAGGTCACCGTGTCGCTTTGGATTACAACAAGGTATTGATTGAAGATAAGCTGGCTATTCGTGTCGCGCTGTTAAACAAGGATACCAAACAGGATTGGAAACCGAACTTTGATGAAGATCAGCGGGTCTATGCGACGATTACTTATAAGCCGTTTGAAAATACGACTATCATGGCTCACTTCGAGCACGCTGAGCGTGATTTTTCCCGAGTAAATCGCTTTCTGCCTTATGACAACGTCTCACCTTGGTTTGGTTGGGGGAAGCCCGGCTTTGATAATGGGGCATTTATAGGAAGCAATGGCCAGCTAGGCGGATTGCCGCTGATCTATAATAATGGTCCCGCGCAACCGACTGTTCTGATCAATAATGACGGTACATTTCAACAACCGACCACAACCTATAGGACCATGGCGACCATCGACTCGCCACATAACTTGCCAGGAGTGTCTGCGGTTAACTTTGAAGCGGACGGCTATACCTTACTCGATAACTCGATTTTCCCGCGCGCATTGGAAGTGAATATGGCTGGTGCTGTAGAACGGCATTCTTCCGAAGCTGACATTTATGACGTATTCATTGAACAGAAGCTGGCTGAGAATTGGTACATTGAGTTAGGAGCTCACAAAGAGGATCAAATTGTTAAAGAATGGGACCAGGGAATTGAAGATCGTACTGTGAAAGTAGACCCCAATCTGTTCCTTGGCGACGGAGTTACTCCGAATCCTCATTTAGGAGATTTTTATGTCGACGGTGTTCCTTCATGGCAAAACAACACGAACACGAGTGAAAACTGGCGGGCCACCATGTCCTACGAGTTTGATTTTGAGGCGAAGTTTGATAGCATCCTTCGTTTTTTTGGTCGGCATCGGGTTGCCGCTCTTAAATCTAGCGACAAGGCATTAACCGGCCTAGGCCAACAAGGCTATCGGTATCGCTTTCTTCCAGATATAAATACTTTGGAAGAACCCTCCTTCGCAAATTCAGACTTTGCCAATGGTTTGACTGGTAGACGTTGGGCGGATACGGGCGCTCGTGGGTTAGGCGCACGTATGTACCTGACCGAAGAGAATGGTTATATAGCTCAACCGACTGATTTCACTTTTGATGGTCGCCCTATCACTATCCAGGATGAAAACGGGAAGTCCTGGACGATTGATCCAAACAACACAGGTTACTTTGACGCTCAAGGAAAAAGATTGGTATCTAATAATGCTCCACAAGGAATTAATACGCAATTGGATACCAGGCAGTTTGGCTACCAAGGGTTTTTCTGGGAAAATAGAATCGTCACCACCTTTGGTTGGAGGAAAGATACCGCCAAGGCAAAAAATTTCATCGATGTGGATAGAGACGACTCCAATAGTGCCGGTGCTCACCCGAATGGCACGCGAGGAACCGGGCTTTACCCGCATGTGGATGACTCCGTATTTGGTGAATGGGAAGCCCCACAAAGTGGTATCACTCGCACCAAAGGGGCTGTAGTACGTCCGATACCCTGGTTGAGCCTTTTCTGGAATGAGTCCGATACTTTCCAGCCAAATATTGGTCGTTTTGATCCCTATGGAACAGAATATCCTGGTGCCCAAGGACAGGGACAGGATCTAGGTATCAGGCTGGATCTCTTTGACGACAAGCTTTCCATAAAATACAATGACTTCGAACTTTCTTCTAGTCCCAGCCGTGCGGCAAATACTCCATTCAATCGCTGGCGTGATCCGGTTTGGGACGTGGCCAATCGTTACCGTACCTTAACCGGCGTGGATGATTATCCTGGTGCAGGAACCGGTGGTTTCCGCGAACGCGGTCGTTGTTGTTACTGGGTGATGAGTGACAACACCTCAACCGGAGAGGAAATTCAGATTACCGCCCGTCCCATCGAAGGATTGAACATTCGTTTAACTTATACCAGTCGGGAGGCGGTTGAATCCAATATTGGTAACATCTGGTTTCAGTGGATCGAGGAGCGCCTGGAAGATTCATGGACCAAATTCAGCGTTCCTGAAGGGGGAGTAGGCAATCCTCGCGACCTCGATGGCGATGGCTTAATTGGGGGCATTGATCCTGGTGCTCCTGCGTGGACCTGGGAAACGGCCTGGCAAAATGAGAATAACCTGAATAATGGGACCATATCGGAGTATTACCAGAACGTCACTGTGAACGGACCGATCGGGGCCACTCTGATCAAGGCATTGGACGGAAAAGCGAATGAATTTGACCGGGCCAAGTCCGCCAACCTCAACGTGAACTACCGCTTTACTGAAGGAAAATTAAATGGTTGGAATTTGGGTGGTGCTATGCGCTGGCGCGATGCCCCAACGGTAGGTTACGAAGAAATTATCGTCGCGGGCGTTGAGTCGCCTGATCTGGATAAAAAACTTTCTGGAGCCGTCGATATGACCTTTGACTTAACTGGGGGCTATCGTGGGAAAATCAAGCTATTCGGAGATAGGAACTACCGCATTCAAGGAACGATCCGCAACATTCTTGATGACGCGGGTACATTCCCGGTAATTAAGTCAGTTGTAGGAAACAACCTCCGGGTTGCACGGAAGACACCACGTCAATTTATCATCAGTGTGGATATAGATCTCTAGATAAATATTGATTATTATTAAAAGCTTTTGGCTCCCCGGTCTGAATTCAGGCCGGGGCTTTTCTTTGATATTTTGGGCTGGAGGAAGGGTGAGCACTCTTTGCTTTGTAATTTTGTAGAAGTAACGAATGGATTCAAAATCCTTACGGCGCACAGTTTATGCAAAGAATCGCATCGGGTTGTGCTTCCAATCGAGCAGGTGCAATGGGTTGACGGCACATCATGCAGGTTCCGTAGCTGCCGTCCTCCATTCGTTTGAGTGCATTTTTAAGTTTTTGCAGCTCGGATTCCTTCCTTCGTCTTTGCTCGAGAGCCATTTGCTGCATCTGCATAGAATCGAGCCGCGACAATCGGCCGATGGAAACATCGGGCTCAATGGGTTTTGTGTCTTCGGTCTTGGTTTGAAGGATGCTCGTTAGCTCCGTCATGCGGATCTCAATGGCCTTTTTTATTGGAACTAATTCTTCGTGGGTCATCCTTAAATAAACCTCATCCAGCGTGGATTCAATCGTGTCCTCGTAGCGTTGATAAGGGAACTTATCGCTTCTACTCAGGTAAGCGGAGTGAATTCAGGATGCCGGGTCCCTGAGGAACGTCGATGGTTTCCAGGACCTGGATCTCGCCCATTTCGACCTCCGCGATGAATGGATCAAGATCTGCCTTTTTATGTTCCAGATCTTTTAATTTTTGGCCGTAGTAGGAGGCACCTGCTTTGCTCAATGCCATATGGGCATTCTCAAAACTGATCCCGGGTGAACGCATATTGAAACGAGTGGACCATACGCGTTTCCACTGCTTATTGTTCAGGAGCTCTTGAAAATCGAAGGCAGTTACGATTATGAAATAGCGTTGATCACGCATGGCTACCCGAAGCTCGTATTCTTCCTGAGGGCTTATGCGAATCATTCGGTCTCTACGGATGTAAGGGTAAAATCCAAGCAGCTTCGAATTTCTTTGCTGTCCAAACCAACGAAAATCTGATTCGTCATAATCTTCGTTTGCGATATTATCGTAATACTCACCGTCTAAGGTGTCCCTGAAAATACTATTGGATACGTCCCTATGCATGTTGGGACTGGTTGTGCCCCAGCTTACGACCAATAAGAGATCGCAAGTCTCCTTGCTCTGGGCCGGCCAATAATCCTGTTGCGCCAGGTGCGGGGCCATTCCTTTGGCGATATCGATAAACTGAGTTCTCTTTAGGGAAGCGTCGTTTACATAACCACCGAAGTGAACACCCTTAAAGAAATAATATGACTCTGGATGATCCGATGATCGTTGGGCGAGGTAGTCCTCCTCGGCATCAGAATGGATATATATTCGCTTGTAGCCATCAGCATGATTGAGCGTAAGCAAACCAAGCCCGATTACAAAAACCAGGCTCCGGATGGGGCGTGAGTGAATCCTTTGTTTCATGGGGTACTTTGGTGTCCTTTTTGAGATCCTAAAAAAATGTGAGGTCACAACGAACTAACTTATTTCGCCCTAAGTCTGTCCCTCCAGTTAATAAACTACAAGATATTCTTCCTTTTGAAAAATCAGGCCTTAGCGGCGATCTTCTGACAAACGAATTGAATTCATTATTCCCCTGCGAGTAGGGGAATCGATGGTTTCAAGCACTTCGATTTCGCCTATTTCAACATCTGCGATTATAGGATCAAAATCGGCTCGTTCTTTTCCGAGCTTATCCAGGTTTTTCCCGAAGTAATTTCCCCCGGCTTTACTGAGTGCCAGGTGCGCTTTGTAAAAATTTGTGCCCGGCGAACGCATACTGAAACGCGTGGACCAAACGCGTCTCCATTGCTTATCGCTTACCAGTGCCTGGAAGTCGAAGGCGGTTACGATCATAAAATACCGTTCAGTGTCCAAAGCTTCCCTCAACTCATAGTCCTGGTGACGAAAGTGAGGTATGATGTCGTAACGATCCCAGTTCAGGTGTGGATAAAATCCTATTAGCTTGGCTGCCTGCACTGTCTCGTAGGAGTATCTTTGATCGTGGAAAAATGAGGTGGATATGAAGTTATCGAAGTAACCGTCATTGAGGTAATCCAAATAAATGTCCTTAAAAGCGTCCACTTCGGTGATTCCCCAACTAACAATGAGTAACAGGTCGCAGGTCTCTTTGCTTTGTGCTGGCCAGTAATCCTGTTTCGCCAGGTGGGGTGCCAGCCCCTGAGCAATTTCAATAAACTCCACTTTCTTTAGGCTCTTGTCATTGATACGCCCGCCAAAATACATGCCCTCAAAGAAGTAGTAACTTTCCGGTTTGTCCGGGGACCGTTGTGCCAGATACTCAGGACTCGCATCGGTGTGAACATAAACTTTCTTATACGAGGTCCAGGCGTTTAATCCGACCGTCGCCGAAATGAAAACTACTACTAATATCAGGGTTCTGGAAATTCGCAGAGCGTTCATGGTTCGATTTGGGAATACGATGGATAAATAGATAAGAGCTTATTCCGTATAAAAATATTTCGAGTAATTCTTAATGCACGGTAGAAGGTTTTACAAGCTTTGGGAAAGCTTGTTACCAACTATGGGTGAAACAATAATGCGGGATGTAATCGATCACTTCGCCAATTGGAGGGTAGGGCAGCAGCGTCCTCGCTGCGCCGTGTATTTCTGGGATAGTGACGGCATAGCCGGGACGCCCTTGCCCTACCACCTAAGGACTTTCAAGGCCGAAACAGTCTTGGCGATTGCTCTGGGTGTAGACTTTCAATATTGTTGCCCCAATTTGTTTGAGAACCGTCGAGTCGGCGGAAATTTAGTCTACCAGCCTTTGTTTTCTTTTCCGGTTCCATTCGGTATAAAACGGAAGGAATAAAAACGCTGCTGCAACGAGCACAAAAACCAAAGATAGGGGACGAGTTAGCAAGGGTAGGTAGGAACCATCTGAGGACTGCAATCCCGACCGCAAGTTCTCTTCCAGAAATGAGGTAAGAACGTAGCCAATCACGAATGGGCCTAGAGGAAACTTGGCCTTATCCAGAAAAAATCCTACAAGGCCAAAAACGATAACCAGCCATACATCGAATAAACGATTGCTCTCAGCAAACGCTCCAATCAGGCAGAACACAAATATGACGGGGACTAGATAAGCTCGGTTGATGTTGATCACCTTGGCCACGATTCGGGTTGAAAAGAGCATGATCAAAAACATCAAAATGTTGGCTACCAGGTATCCTCCCATCAGCGCCCACACCAACGATCCGTTTGTTTGAAACAATAGCGGCCCAGGTTGTATATTGTGCATGATCATGGCACCGAGGAGAATGGCGTCCACGGGTGCTCCGGGAATCCCCATGGTAATCAGCGGGATGAGTGCGCCGCCTGCGTTTGCGTTGTTGGCTGCTTCGGAAGCGACGATACCTTCGTCATGACCGGTGCCAAACTTTTCCGGAGTTTTACTAAAAGCTTTGGCTATACCATAGGATACCATCGAGGAAATGCTTGCTCCAACTCCGGGCAATATTCCAATCCAGGTTCCAATGATGGACGAGCGGAGCAGGTTGGTCGTTTGCTTTTTCCAGGTACTTAACTTTGGAAACAAGCGTGAGTTTTTCAGCGATATACTCGTTGCTTTTTTATTCAGCTCAACCGTGTCTTTAATGAGCTGGCTCATCACAAATATTCCGAGCAAAACGGGAAGCAGGTTGAACCCGTCGGTCATGGATTCCTGGCCAAACGTCAGGCGTAGTTGTCCGTCCGAAGCATTGAGACCCGGAAGTGCAGCCGTGATTCCGAGCATGGCTGAAAGTAACCCTTTCAGCATCGTTCCTTGGGAGATGGTCGATATAAGAACTAAGGCCATTAGCACCAGGGAGAAATACTCCCAGGGCCCGAACTTCAATGCCAGGGTTGCCAGCGCAGGTGCCAGGATAATCAGGAAAACCGCCGAAATTAAACCACCCAAAAACGATGCCCCAATTCCCAGACTCAAAGCCACGTCTGGCTTTCCTTGCTGCGCCATGGGATAACCGTCGAGGGTGGTCATCATGGCTGATGGCGTCCCCGGCATTTTCAACAGCGTTGCGCTAATAAGACCTCCGGAAACGGACCCCACATGCATACCCATCAGCAGGAGTACGGCATGGGTGGAGTCCATCGAAAAGGTAAGTGGCACGGTGAGCACCATCAACATACCCCCATTCAGTCCGGGGATGGCTCCAACAAAAATACCACTGGCGACACCTATCATAAGCCACATCATTGGCTCAGGTGTCAGGAGGTATTGAAAGGCTTGAAGCAGATCCATGGATGGGAAGCGATTATTGCGGAAGATCGATATAAAAGAAATCGGTGAACAAGTGCTGACCTCCGAAACCAAACAAAAGTCCGAATGCCAGGCTGATCAACATGACTCGTTTATTGCCCTTGGCTAATAGAGATCCGGTGATGGCTATATACAGAATAGTTCCCCATCTGAAACCAACCCAACCAGCTCCCATGGACAAGATGTAAAGTACCGACAATGCGACTACAGCAATACCGAGAATCGGTTCGCGTTTGAATCCCTCATCTTCGGTACTCGAGTTGGCTGAGGCTTTGTTCCTGAAAAAATTTCTTACAGAGATGGCCAGTGCCAGGATGATTAGGAGGTAGGCACATGCCTTTGGCACGGCCGCTGAGCCCAGTGGATCAAAAAAGGGTGGTGGAATGTCCTGCGCTGCCCAGAGGACCAGTCCGGCAAGTACTATCGTAAAGACACTGATAACATAGTCTTGGATGGAACTATAGAGTGATCTCATAGACCCAAACTTAACGATCCATGTTACGTGCTTTCCCTACCAACGGAGCCACTTTTTCGAGGAGAACATCCAGCAGCGGTTGGGCGATTTCTCGACCGCCGTATTCGGGTACTACACCCAGGCTTTTCATTTCCTCGGCGATTTTCGGGTCCGTCATGACCGATTCAAGGGCGTTGCGGATCATTTCCAAAACAGGTTCGGGAGTTCCTTTGGGAGCCAGCCAGACTCGTATTTCAACGAGTTCTACGTCGATTCCAATTTCCTTGGCCGTCGGAACCTCCGGAAACATGGGGTCTCGCTTCCCGGAAAAGGTGACAAGGGGTTTGAGCCCCGAATCCCTGAAATTTACAAATGCCATGGTAGACAGCATGGTCATGTCGCTGTGGCCGCCTAACAGGGAAGTTAGCCGTGGGGAGCCGCCACCCGTTTGTATGAACCGGAATTCGACACCGGCTTCTTCTGCAAATAACAATGGTATGAGGTGTACCGGTAAGCCTACGTTGGTTGAGACTTTTACTGAACGGGGATCAGCGCGGGCGATGTCCAGGAGACCTTCGATCGATTCAAACCTGGATTTTTCAGTGACCCCGAGTAGGAGTTCCGTATAGCCGGTCATACAGATCAATTCGAAATCATTGTGGTCGTAATCGACAATCCCCATTGCTTTGGAGGTGACGATTCCGGAATGCCAAAGGCCGATGGTGTAGCCGTCCGGTTCTGCTTGTTTGATCTTTCTGGTTCCGAGGGTGCCGCCCGCACCCGGAAGGTTTACCACCACCATTTTTTCAGGCAGCAGTTTTTTCTCAGCGATCGCTCTTTGCAGTAAGCGTGTCAGGCCATCAGTCTCTCCACCGGCATTGGTCGGTACGATCACTTTGATCGGTTTTTCTGGATAGGCTGCGGTTAATGAAGTGCTACCGTAAACGCCTAAAACAAAGAGTGAAAATAAAGCAGTCCGAATACGGGCCGGGAATGATGTGGGATATGTTTTCAGTCGATTGGGATTTGAATTAATTAAGATATTTTCATTATTGGGAAAAGCGGACTTTGCTAACAACCTTTAATTCTTGGACTTCTCGAACTCTGGAAGATTACATGTAACTCAAATCAAATGTTTTGCCTCAAACCGCAGGATTCAACTCCCTTTGTATAATGAAAAGTTCAAAAATTACCCCCTTGCTTCTCAAAAGCCAACTTTCATCTGAGGCTCCGCCTGTTCTCCTCCATCTGTTGTCTGACGAAGCTTTTGAAGAGATAAGAATATCTGGCTCTAAGCATGCCTGTGTTTACGAAGTCGCTTTCCTGGATGCGGTTTCTGAGCTCGTTAACGACACATCCACTAACATTGTTGTGTATGGGATGAACGACAAGTTTGGAGCCAGCGGCTTGGCTTTGGAACGCCTCCAGAATGCCGGGTATGAAAATGTCCAAACGCTTGAAGGGGGTCTTGATGCCTGGGTGTTGTCCGGATTTTCAGTCGAAGGGCGAGGCAGAAATCCTTTGAAGGCGGTCGACGGTACATATGTCATTGATCTTGATCACAGCGTCTTCCGTTGGACCGGCCGTAATTTATTTAACCAACACCATGGTCGAATTACATTTCAGTCCGGTAAGCTAGAAATACAAGACGGACATCTTGCATCGGGAGACGTCATTCTTGATATGACCCGGATAACATGCACCGACATCCAGGATGGAAGTGTTGCAGCGATGTTAATTGGTCACTTGGCTACGGATGACTTTTTTAGTGTTCAAGAATTTCCCACCGCCGAATTCAGGATGGAATCTTGCGAGGCAATCGCAGAGTCCGCTCCGGGAGATTTCAATCTGCTTGTTAAGGGCCGACTTATGTTGCGGGGAAAATCCCAAGCTATTGAGTTCAATGCTCAAATCGCTTATCTTGATGGCAAATTGGGACTTCAAGGCCAGTTTGATGTCGATAGGACTCGATTCGGTTCTGTTTACGGCAGCGGCAAAATTTTCGAAAAACTCGGTCAGCACGTGGTAAATGACAAAATCAGCGTGAGCTTTCAGTTGATCTGTCAAATTTAAGAGAAAATAGAATTATTTGATTCTGTTTCTCGAATTGGAAGTATCCCTGTGGTTCCTTTATCCGATGCCTCAATTGGATATAGACATAGTTTTTCGCAATAATGAAACCCTGAAAGGGGATGCCGTACAGCGTTTGGCCGATGGTGTTGGAAAAGTTTTTGATACTCCTCCGGGCAAGACCTGGGTGAAGATCAATCCCGTGCCCAGAAATTACTGGGCAGAGAACAAAACATCATTGGACTCCTATATCGGTCCGGTACTGGTGAATGTACTCAAACGAAAAGTTCCTCCATCTGATTTAATAGAAGCTGAAATAACTGAGTTGACCCGTGTGATCGCCGGTATTCTTGATCGGCCGCACGAAAACGTACACATTAAGTACGAGGCGGATGCCATCGGTCGTGTGGCTTATGGTGGTAAGTTGATGAAGTAGTCCCGACTTTTGGGGAGGTAGCTTGAGAATCCTAAAAGGGGAAGCCCAGGGAAAGATGAAATGTTCCATCCGGATCTTCGATGCGCTGGTCCAGGTTGTGACCATATTCCAAACGAACAGGCCCCATAAAAGTTCTAAAACGAATGCCTAGCCCGACCGAAGATAAATATTCGTCGAAAGGATAATCGTCGATATTAGCGGTCATTCCAAGGCCGTCGTAGAAGCCAACTATTGAAATGCTATCGGTAAGTCGTTGCTCCAACTCGAGGTTCATAAGCATGAAGGACTTGGCTCCGACAAAGTCTCCAAATGCATCCCTCGGTGCAGCTTCTCCTCGTTGGTACCCACGAATAGAATTTTCTCCACCAGGAAACAGAAGCTTGTTGTTGGGGATCTGAGATTGCGATTTGTTGAGCGAGCCAACCACAGAATGGGAAATGGATCCGTGCCAAATGAGGCCGCGTTTGATCTCCTTGTGGTAGGACAACCCTAAATCGGCGGCTTGGTAATCCACTTCGCCGCCCCATGCCTCGGAGCCCCACTCAATGTCAGCAAATAGGCGGTAGCCGGATTCTGGATTCAGGGGATTGTTTCGCTTGTCACGGCCAATTCGCATTTCAAAACTTCCCGACCTTACTCGATCAGGTCCTGCCAATGGAGTCCCCAGATCATTGACCCGTGCATCGAGGGATTCGAATGTGTAAACAGCGTCCATAGTCAGATCCAACCACTTCAGGTATTTGGAAGTGCCAAAGGTTACCCCGAACTCCGCCCGATCAAATGACAACTCCCACGGTATTTTTATTTGGCACGGTGATTGACGAGCATTTGGAATGGGATACCTAGATCATGCTGGG
>JAQBYJ010000039.1 GCA_027622555.1 Verrucomicrobiota bacterium | reverse complement strand
GTTTCGGTTTTTTATGTTCAAGGCTACTTTAGCCACTGAACCCCAACAGGTTCCATCTTTTTATTCAATTTTATCTCACGAATTCAGGGTTTCTGTTATGTTTGTAAAAAGAAGTACTTTTTAGTGTCCTCCGGGGGCCCGAAGAGTAAAAAGTTACAACCTACGGCAACTCCGGGTATTAAATGCGGATTTTCAAACGCATGCGGAACCATCGATCATCCATCAGTTCTGGATGCACTTCGATATCCATAATATCGGCCAACGCTTTGACGATGGCCAATCCTAATCCAGAGTGGTTTACCTCACTCCTGGCTTTGTCCTTCCTCCAGAAACGATCAAAGAGGTGACGCAAATCTTCCCTGCAAAGGTTGGCCGCTTGGTTTTCCACAATTAGATTTATGGATGGATTCCCCGGTTCAACCATGCAGCGAATCCGGCTTCCAGGAACGCTGTAGGCTACTGCGTTTTCCAAAAGATTTTGAAGGATCATTTGGAGTTTTTCTTTATCAGTGGAAATGGTGGTTTTTGAATCGATCCTGCAATCAAGTTCTATCTTTTTCCCTTGTGCCTCAGCTTTGCAGTGGTCCCAACAATCTCTAACCAGGTCACCCAATTCCACCTTTTCATAATTGATGGGTGTTGCGTCCTGATCCCATCGACTAAGTGAAAGCAGGTTGCTGACAATCTTCTCCATTTGTTGGGAGACATCATTGATATCCTCAAAAAATATTCTGGTAGTTTCCTCGTCTTCTAGAGACATGACGCCCACTTCACAGGCGGTTCTAAGTTCCGAGACCGGTGTCCGGAGTTCATGGGCGACATCGCTGGTAAATCTTCTTTCACGAACAATGGTCTCATCCATACGTTCAAGCAGTTCGTTCAGCGTTTGAATGATGCTCCTCAATTCGGATGGAGGGTCCTTTAGGCTGATCCGTTTTGCTAAGTCGTCAGGGTCTATGCTCTCTATTTGGGCATTGATGTTGTCGATGGGTTGTAATCCCTTGTTCACGGATATTCGAACGACTAAAAAAATGCCTGCCAGAATCAGTAGGTCGATGCCACCAATGGTAAGGAAAATAAAGGCAAGCATTTGGTCCAAATCTTCCCTGCTTTTTGCTACAAAAATAGTTACGGTTGCCGCTTCCGGGTTTATGGAAGCCGGAATTTCAAAAATGATCTCATCCTCCTCAATTTCCTCCTCCTCATCCACCTCTACTTCATTGATGGGTTTAGTTCTGATCAGGACATAACGCCCTTCTTCTCCATCCTCCAACTTGATGTTTCCGATTGCATCAAGGGTTTCTCCAAGGTCTGGGACTGATCCGTCAAAATCCTCCATGGATTCCGACCTGTTAATCACTGTACCGTCCTGAAAGGCAATTTGAAAGAATTCCGGATTCTCTTCGTCGCTAAACTCAGGCATTGAATCTTCATGAATCTCGCTTTCGATACGATTCCCTTCCCTCATGGTCAGGGCGTTGATCGTCTTTGCTTTTGTTCGTAGATTATTATCAAAACCGTCCAAAAGAATAGACCTAACAAGTATGCAAAGAACCGTACTCGCTGCGATAAGCAGTAGAGATGTCCCTATTAAAAGGCGGACCGTTAGCTCATGTCGGATCGATTTCACTTTTATGCGCTTTGATCTATCAGATAGCCGTAACCACGCTTTGTTTTAATAATCGATGGATTCCCGTTATGATCGAGTTTCTTCCTTAAATTGCAAACTAGAACCTCTATCACATTTCGGCTGGCATAGGACTCGCTGTCGTGGACGGCATCCAACAATTGATCCTTGGAAAGTACCCGTCCCCGGTTGAGCATGAGGTGTTCCAAAATCGCATATTCACCAGGAGTTAATGTAACCACGTTTCCGTTGCAGGTCACCTCTTTATTGGCTGTGTTTACTATCACACCGTCAACGCTGACTTCGGGAGACTTGGCTTCATATTTTCTCCGAACCAAGGTCTGAATGCGGGCGATCAGTTCATCGAAGGAAAACGGTTTTATCATATAATCATCTGCTCCCAGGCGAAGCCCTCGAATCCGGTCATCTACCTGATCACTGGCAGAAAGGATGAGAATGTGGGTCTGCTTTCCCGACGCCCTCAATTTCCTTAAAATGGTGAGGCCGTCTATCCCTGGCAGCATGAGGTCGAGAAGAATCACGTCGTAATTGTTGAACAACGCAAAATCGAGCCCATCTCGTCCATCTGACGCAGCGTCCACCGAGAATCCCTGCTTTTTAAGGCCGTGGGTTAAAGACCGTAGCAGACGCTGTGAATCTTCTATTATAAGTACTTTCATAAGTTAGCAGGTGAATTTGTAACGTGTAATCAAACCATTCTTTCCTTAATGTAGCCTTAATGATACCCCATTCTGTTATCAACTTTTTTCAGTCCCATCCAAAACCGCTTTAAAGGGAATCTTACGAGTTCTTTTCAGATTTTTGTTACACTTAAGGGAACGTTAAGCTTCCGGTCATAAATTTGCGACCATACTTTGGATTAGCCGATGTATGAAAAAATATAATACGCTGTGACCCATACCGGAAAGTTAGTTTTTAGGGATATTACTTTGATCTGCTTTTTGCTTTGTATCCTATTCTTTGGGACAAATGGAGTTCGTCCTCTCGGAAATCCCGATGAAGGTAGATATTCGGAGATACCCCGTGAAATGTTGGAAGACGGCAGTTGGGTCAGCCCACGCGTCAACGGGGTGCTCTATTTTGACAAGCCTCCATTGTTTTATTGGCTCCAAGCCCTCGCTTTAAAAGTGGGTGGACTGAATGAAAAGGCTGCCCGGTTCTGGCCGGCTGCTTTTGCGCTTGCAGGATGCTTAGGTGTATATGTCGCTGGCCGACGGCTCTATAATCGCTCGGTTGGTCTTATCTCAGTTGCGATTTTATCTACCTCGCTTATGTACTTTTCAATAAGTCAGCTGGTTGTGATAGATATGGCTGTGTCCGTATTTATTACATTCGCACTGCTGACTTTCTTAGTTGCGATCAGCGAGGAAAGGGGCCCGCTGCGGAGAAACTTGATTCTGGCATTCTATATTTGGAGTGCTCTGGCGGTTCTGACCAAAGGTCTAATTGGAGTGCTCATTCCAGTAGCTATCATTGGAGTTTGGCTGTTAATCACTCAACGTTGGAAGAAGTTGTTTCCTTGTTATCTGGGTTGGGGGATTCTGGTTTTTATGCTAATAGCGGGACCTTGGCACTTCCTGGCCTGGCAGCAGCATTCAGAGTTCGCATGGTATTATTTTGTCCATGAACATTTTTTGCGTTTCATGGAAGAAGGGCACGGTCGGAACAAACCGATCTGGTTCTTCTTTGTCTACGGTGCGGTGGGACTTATTCCATGGCTTGGATTTTTGCCTGGAACTCTCTTCGATCTTTTAAAAACGAGATGGAGGAAAAACGAGCAACGAGAAACAACTCTTTTCCTCGTTATATGGATCATCTTTGTCATTGGCTTTTTTTCTGCTTCCAGCTCGAAACTCATTCCCTACATTCTTCCAATATTTCCGGCCCTCTCACTATTGATTGCCATTTTTGTCAATTCCCACCCAAAGGGTCTAAAAATTGGCATGCATTCCACGGCTCTGTTGACACTATTTCCTGGGCTCCTCTTGCCTTTCGCTCTACATTTTAGCGGTCTAGATTTAACTCCCGCAGCTGATCGTCTGTTTGTTTGTCTTTGCCTTTTTCTCGTGGTTGGTGGGATTGCGACTTCTGTATTAACTTCCAAATACAAAACAAAGCTCGTGTTGTTGGTGCCGTTTTCAACCTGGTTTGTATGCTTGTTGCTTCTTAATCCTCTATTGAAGCACGTTGACCTAAAATCCTCCAAGACGGTTGCATTAAAGCTTCTGTCTATGCAAGTGGACGGGGATCAAGTGTTTTGTTTATCTGATTACCATCAGGATCTTCCGTTTTATCTGAATCAGAAAGTGAGTGTTGTCGATTCTTGGTCGAGGGACATCAACTTTGGGTTGACGTTAGAAGATCACTCGAGCCGATTTGTTGGAGAAACAGTTTTTCGAATTCGTTGGGAAGGTGATTCACGAATATTCGCCGTCGCCAGAAGCAAACATCTCCGGCGGATTGCACGTGATTATCCGGCCCTAAAAGGATTTTTAATTTTTCGGGACAAAAATTATGTGTTGATCAGTAATAAACCGTCTCCGGGGGAACCGATGAAGGCAATCCCTCTGTCACTCCTCCTAGTCCCTGATAGTATTACTTAACTTCAATTAATCTTTTTCAAAAATGAAAAATCATCAATCACCCGAGATCTCGGTTGTAATTCCCGTGTTCAACGAGGAAGACTGCTTGCCCAAACTGTTTTATCGACTTCTTGCGGTACTGGAAACACTTGGAAGAAGCTACGAGGTAATATTCGTTGATGATGGAAGCACTGATGATTCCCTGGACTTGCTTGAAGCGTTTTGTGAGGATTACCACGGTAAGGTCAGGTTGGTTGAGTTCAATGGGAACTACGGACAGTTTAATGCCATCTGTGCTGGTTTTGAATTCGCACGCGGGAAAATTGCGGTAACGTTGGATGCAGATTTACAGAATCCACCGGAGGAAATTCCGAAACTACTTGAATTGATGGACAGGGGTCACGATTATGTGGGTGGAATACGTAGTAACAGAAAAGATTCTTGGATGAGGCGGTGGAGTTCACGGTTGAACAACTACATTCGTGAAAAAATAACTAACATACGCATAACTGATCAGGGATGCATGTTGAGAGCATATAGCGGATCCATAATCAAGGCCGTGGTGAGGTCTCGTGAAAGGTCAGTTTTTGTTTCAGCCTTGGCTTACAAGTTCGCTTCGAATCCTGCGGAGGTGGAAGTAGCCCATGAGGGTAGAAGTTCCGGGAAATCGCGTTATAACTACTTTAACCTTATGGAGCTGAATTTTGATTTGATTACCGGGTTCTCTCTTTGGCCTCTGCAAACTTTGACTTTACTGGGCTTTGGCGTCTTTTGTACGGGCTTCATATGCTTAGTCGCACTCTTTTTATCGGCCTTCCTTTTTCAGATTCAGATTAGCTCTATTGGGTTATTTTTGCTATCGTTGATATTGGTAATTGGGGTTCTGTGTACTGGTCTGGGTCTCATCGGTGAGTATGTTGGCCGTATTTACCACGAAGTCTTACGACGTCCCAATTTCCTAATTAAGCGTGTGGTAGACGGCGAAAACGAAATGCCGTTGCGAGAGGCAAAATAAGCCGCGCCTATTTCGATCAGAGGCATCTGAGATTTAGCACGTCAAAGATTGCCAAGTGCGGAACGTTCCATTGCAATTGGAGGTCTTATTGAAAAATGATGTCCCCGCGTTTAATTCTGATTGTCCTGTTGGTCTGGATTCCTGCCCCTGTTCTGCGAGCGGATTTCGAGGTGGCTCCACCGACTCCGGAAGGTCAACCATTTTCAAATGAGATCGCTTTTGAATTTCTTAGTAATTATGCAACGCTTGCCTGGTATCTCTATTCGGACTCGGTAAAGGAAACAGTCAGATTTAATATGGCAGTGTATCGGTTCCGGAAGGAACCGGGAGAAGTGTCCTTTGGAGAACTTAAGAAATCCTGGATAGAGGCCCGCAAGGTCTATGGGCGGACGGAAGTTTATCGTTTTTCGGATGGACCGATTGATCAGATGGAACTGGAGGAACTGATCAATGCGTGGCCGATAGATGAAAGCTACATCGACTATACTGAGGATGATCCAGGGTCTGGCATTATCAATAACCTTAAGGATTATCCTGAAATTAACAGTCGCTTGTTGCGTCAATTGAATGTGGTTGGTGGAGAAACCAATATATCCACAGGTTGGCATGCGATTGAGTTTTTACTTTGGGGACAAGATCGGTTTGTCGATGGTCCGGGGCAGCGCAAGTGGACCGATTTCACAGTGGCCCCCAATGCCGACAGACGGATGAATTATTTAGTCGCGGCTACGGAACTGTTGCGAAGCCATCTGGTGGCGGTAGCAGATCAATGGAGCATGTCCAATTACGATAACGCCTCGGGCGACTTTTTCCTGAAGCGTCCGACGACGCTTATGAAATTAGTCATGCGTGGTGTTAGTTCATTGGCAGGACGGGAGCTGGCGGCCGAGCGTATGTCTCTTGCTTTGCGTTCAAAGTCGCAAGAAGACGAGCATTCCTGTTTTAGTGATACGACGCACTTCGATTTTATAGCAAACATGGAAGGGCTTGAAGCCATTTTATTTGGAGCCTTCAAACCCGTTTATGGTCCCCAAGTTGAAGGGAAGGGGCTGTATGATGTAATTGCGGAAGCCGATCAGGCTGCCGCTGATGCAGTTAAGCAAAAGTTTTATGTGGCAAAAGAAAAAGTAGAAGCCATCGAGGCACCTTTCGACCAGGCTATCGTGGCGGCGGATGGATCCCCCAAACAGGTTCAAGTTCAAGAAGCAGTGAGTGCTTTGTGGAGTTTGGTATACGCTTTGGCTGATGCTGAGGAACTTCTTGAGCTGGATGTGAAACGCGGATAACGGGCCATGGTTTTTGGGCTCCAACGAGCAAGAGTCGTTTGCTCAATACTCGTAACGCTAAATGTTGGTTTACCTTGTATTGGCGATTTGCTCACAGGTGGTGGGACTACCGTTTTTGATGAGTCTGTTAATGCCTTTGGGTTTCCGGCAACGAATTTGCCAATTGAACAACATCCGCGTTTTTTTGCAGGAAATGCATTCTTCAATACCAATTGGGTAGATGCCTCGTCCGAGGTAAATGGCCGCGATGGGCTGGGACCTTTATTCAATGTACGTTCCTGCTCGACCTGTCATTTTAAAGATGGCCGCGGTCAGCCACCCGAAGAAACCGCCGTGCCCGATGGCTGGTTAATGCGCATAAGTATTCCAGGAACTTCGGAGCATAATTCGCCGCGCCCTGATCCGGTTTATGGTACCCAGGTCAGCGTACGTGCATTGCCCGGCGCTATGCCTGAAGCCAGCGTTCGCATTCAATACAAAATCATAGACGGATTTTATCCCGATGGAAAATCTTATCAAATGCTGGATCCAAACTATTCTCTTACTCAATGGGCTTATGGAGATCCGCATGCTGAATTGCTTAGCTCACCCAGGGTTGCTTCGGTCGTGTTTGGGCTCGGGCTTTTAGACGCGGTATCCAAGGACGATATTTTAAGTCGATCTGACCCGGATGATAAAGACGGCGACGGGATATCGGGGCGACCTAATTGGGTTTGGAGTCCGAGCCTAGGAAAGAAGGAGCTCGGCCGTTTTGGCTGGAAGGCGAACAAGGCCACTCTCACTGACCAAACAGCCGGAGCGTTTCTTGGAGATATTGGGATAACCAATTCACTTTTTCCCGGGGAAAATTATTCTGAATCCCAGAACCTTTCGGAAAAGTTTCCGAGTGGAGGTTCTCCTGAGTTATCGGATCGAGACCTGGAGGATGTTGTTTTTTATATGCAGACACTCGCTGTTCCAGCGGCGCGAATCGAAGATCGAACTAAATTTAATCAAGGCAAGGAACTATTCAGTCAGTTGCGTTGCGTTGCCTGCCATACACCTCGTTTGGAAACAGCTAAGGACTACCCGGTTACTGTATTGGCTGAACAATCCATCCGTCCATACACAGATCTCCTGCTTCATGATATGGGGAAAGGGCTTGCCGATGGTCGGCCCGATTTTGAAGCTTCGGGAACGGAGTGGCGTACTCCACCTCTTTGGGGAATTGGCTTATTATCTAAGGTTAACAAGCACACGCGTTTGCTTCACGATGGGCGCGCTCGGAATGTGGAAGAAGCGATCCTTTGGCACGGCGGTGAAGCGGAAGCCAGCAAGCAGGAGTTTAAAAGGTTAACTGCTGAGCAACGTGGGTTGGTGATTCGGTTTGTCGAAAGCCTTTAGTTTTAGCGGACTTATCCATCGCTTGTTTGAAAGTACTTTTCCGCTCTGTATAAACGGACTTGAAGGATTCGGATGGATGAATAATAATAACAATTGTAAGGGGTTGCCCTGTATTTGTTTCTTCGGTTGGCAACTCACCATCTGTAACCTTAATTCAATCCAATATGGGAGCATTCAAAGAACCACATGGCGGCGTTTTAAAAGAGCTGTATCTCGGTGAATCTACGGCCGAAGAGGAAAAGATAAAGGCCAGGGAGTACAAATCCTGGGACATGACCGAAAGGCAGCTTTGTGATATCGAGCTCATACTAAACGGGGCATTTTCACCGCTCGAAGGATTTCTTAATCAGGAGGATTACATCGGTGTGTTAAAAGACATGCGGTTGAAATCAAAGATTCTTTGGCCCATCCCCATCAATCTGGATGTCACCGAGGAATTCGCCGATTCCCTGACGTCCGGCGAGGACATTGCCCTTCGCGATCTGGAAGGCGTCATTATCGCTACCTTGAAAGTTGAGGACATCTGGAAACCGGATAAGCTGGAAGAAGCTAACCTGGTTTACGGTTGTGAAATTGACGCGCATCCCGGTGTCGATTACTTACTGAATCATTCGAACGATGTGTATATTGGCGGCAAGCTAAGTGGCCTGGAGCCTCCCACTCATTACGATTTCAAATTGCTTCGCGATTCTCCCTCCGAACTTAGAGGACGCTTCCGCAAACTGGGTTGGCGCAAGGTGGTGGCGTTTCAAACGCGCAATCCCATGCATCGAGCTCACCAGGAAATCACCTTTCGCGCTGCTCATGAAAACGAAGCAAATCTCCTCATCCATCCGGTTGTTGGCATGACGCGCAAGGGAGATGTGGATCATTTTACGCGTGTTCGTTGTTACGAACGCATTCTTGAAAAATATCCCGAGCAAACGACGTCCTTAAGTCTGCTTAACCTGGCCATGCGCATGGCTGGTCCGAGGGAGGCGGTGTGGCATGGGCTGATTCGCAAGAATTTTGGCTGCACGCATTTTATTGTGGGACGCGATCATGCTGGTCCGGGGAAAACACCGGATGGCCAACCGTACTACGGTCCTTACGAAGCGCAGGAACTTTTTTCCAAACACGAAAAGGAAATGGATATCTCCCTGGTGCCGTTTCAGCAAATGGTTTACGTGGAGGATAAGGCTCAATACATGACCGTTGAGGAGACTACCCCGGACATGAAAATCAAAACAATCACCGGGACCGAGTTTCGCCGTCGTCTGAGTGAGGGTCTTGAGATGCCGGAATGGTTTTCGTATCCGGAAATCGTGGAGGAACTGCGAAAAATGTACCCGCCCAAACACAAGCAGGGAGTTACCTTATTCTTTACCGGCTTGTCGGGATCCGGGAAATCAACCATCGCCAACGCCCTTCTTGTCAAGTTACTGGAGATCGGAGGACGCCAGGTAACTTTGCTCGATGGCGATCTTGTTCGGAAAAACCTTTCCAGCGAGCTGGGGTTCTCGAAAGAACACCGCAACTTGAATATTGAACGCATCGGGTATGTTGCTTCCGAGATAACTAAAAATGGTGGCATAGCTGTGTGTGCACCTATTGCACCATACCGGGTCACTCGCCGGAAAGTCCGGCAAATGATTGAGGCGGTTGGAGGCTTTGTACTGATCTTCGTCGCTACTCCGATTGAAGTTTGTGAGAAGAGGGATCGCAAAGGTCTGTATGCCAAAGCTCGGGCCGGGTTGATTAAGGAATTCACCGGAATTGATGATCCTTACGAAGAACCGGAAAGCGCCGAAATTATAATCGATACTCAAAAGCTCTCACCTGAACTGGCTGCTCATCGTATTTTGGTGAAACTGGAAAACATGGGTTATATCCGGTAGCGACCTTTTGATTTTTGAGCACAGGTTATTACGCGAACCTCTCTTGTGGGTGGAATAGTTTTTGGGTTAGTTCAGCAGATGCGGGGAGCTCACTTTCTGAGCCACGACCTATTTCCCCTGGCGATCTGTTGGTTGGTGCCCTGTTAATACACACCATCTTCTGCACGAGGAAATTCTTAAGTGTGGTCTTGCAGGATTCTAAGATGTCTCCGAGTTTAGGCCTATGCTAGTAGAACGCGTTAAATACCTCATCTGGGCAGCGGATATGGATCGGGCTGTGGAGTTTTATACGACCGTTCTTGGGGCGGTAGTGACTAAAAAGATTGAGATCATGGCCGAGCTCGAGTTATGCGGTTCAATCATCGGAATTCACAGTGGTGGTGAAGGAAAACGAACCTGGACCGGAATGAGTTTTCAGGTGGCGGACGTTCTGGTCGGCGCTGCTGAAGTGGTTGACGCCGGAGGGGAATTAACCAACGAGCCGAAGCCGGAAAATGGAGAGCCTCCGCACCTCGCTATGTGCGTGGATACAGAGGGGAATCAGTTTATGCTTTTTAGGAAGCGCGGCTAGTTTTGCATTCAAGTGCAGGGTATCGATGGCGCCAGTGTGCGACATTCTGATGTTTCCGGCTAAAGAAGAATAATAACAACCTGACGCCTGACAAGACCGTCCCCTATTTCCTTCTGCCATACTAGTGGTATCTGAAGATTTTTAACTCCTCTCATTGTGAGTAAATGATCCGACCTGAGCGACTCTAATGAAAATGAGATTCAATCTCATAAATTTATTGACTCTCTGTTTTCCGTCCTTTTTAAAACTCAACTTTCCATTTTGAAGACCTCTGATTTAATATGAAATTATACCAATTGATCCCGACTGGGTTAGTGATGGCATTATCTGCAATTTGCTCTTTGTCAGGCCAAGATACACCGTCTGTGGAGGAAATGTGGCGCATAATCCAGGCTCAGCAGAAGCAAATCGCTGAGCTCACTGCGATGGTGGAAGCCAACAAAAAAGAAGTATCTGCAACGAGCAGCGCGGTAGAAGGCACGAAACTGGCGGTGGCTAGCGCGAAGACAGAAGCTGAGACCGCTCGCGAGGAAGTACAAGTTACTCGTCAGCAGTTGGAAGCTACCGCTCTGGCGGTTGAAGAAATGGGCCATGGCGGTTCCGGTGGTCTAGGATGGTGGGATAAAACTTCCATTGGTGGGTATGGCGAGCTGCATGCGAACTTTTTCAGTAATGCCAGTGATCAAATCGATTTCCATCGGTTCGTGCTTT
Source organism: Verrucomicrobiota bacterium (assembly GCA_027622555.1). Taxonomy (NCBI): domain Bacteria; kingdom Pseudomonadati; phylum Verrucomicrobiota; species Verrucomicrobiota bacterium. Next base: position 32,156 of record JAQBYJ010000039.1, on the reverse strand, counting down.
TCTTCAACCACGAGTTCAATGATTGGATCACGTTCAGTTCGGAACTCGAACTCGAACACGCGCTATCCTCTGCGGACGGACCTGGTGAGGTTGAACTCGAGCAAGCATTTATTCGAATGGATTGGAGTGAGAATTTTAGCACCGACGCCGGGTTATTCCTCATGCCCATAGGTATCATCAATGAAATCCATGAGCCTAATACTTTTTACGGGGTCGAACGAAATAACGTAGAATCCCGGATTATTCCGTCAACCTGGTGGGAAGCTGGAATCAAAGGCACCTACCGCTTTGATAACGGAATGTCCGTCGAGGGTGGAGTCGTCTCCGGACTTGATGTCGGCCCAAGCGGCAACATTCGAAGTGGCCGCCAAAAAGTCGCCCAAGCAATCAACAACGAAGCGGCCTTCGTCGGACGTATCAAGTATACCGGTGTCGCTGGTCTGGAGTTGGGTTTGTCTGCCTTCCATCAAGGAAATCTCTCTCAAAGTTCTAGTGTCGATGTATCAGGCCTTCTCACTTCAGCTCATGCGGACTATTCGAGTGGCGGCTTTCGCCTTCGGGCGCTTTACTCGCATTGGGACCTGGATGGAACGACCAACGCTGATGCCGAAACACAATATGGCTATTATTTCGAGCCGTCCTACCGCTGGGAATTGAGCGATGAATTTGGTGACCTCGGTATTTATATTCGATATAGCGAATACGAATATTTCACCGGATCTTTCCTCAGCTTCAATGAGATTAGTGAATTGGGGATTAATTATTGGCCGACCGATCAGGTTGTATTCAAAGTCGATTTACAGGACATTTCAAAATCCAGGCAACTGCGTGGAAAGGGCAGTACCGCTTTCAACTTGGGCCTGGGTTACCAGTTTTAGGTGGTTTAATTACGAACGGTGATTGCCTTGAAGTACTCTCTGCTTTGCGTTCCTTTATTCTTTCGATGATTCGACGACGGACAACTCCCCTCCTTCTTATAGGTCTTCTGACTTTGTTCGTCCAATCAGCATGGTCAGCCGAAGTCGTTTATCTGGAACCCAACGCATTTATCAAACGTAGTTTTGAAGGAGAGCCTGAGCAAAAACTTCTTTGGCTAAACAAGGAACTTAAAGCTTCGATAAAGAAAATTCTCAGTCGCGATTTCAGTGGACTCCGCATCCGCTATTGGCAGAAGGATAACCGCACGGCATGGATTCTTGAAGAGATCGGAAAGGTCAAACCGATCACCGCCGGATTTTTGATTGAAGAAGGGGAATTATTGGAAATGCAGGTCCTTATTTATAGGGAGAGTCACGGCCAGGAAGTGCAGTACTCCTTCTTTACCGATCAATTCAATGGGCTTCAACTGGATGACAAACAAAAACTGGATAAAGGAATTGACGGCATTAGTGGGGCTACTCTTTCGGTCAATGCCCTGACACGGCTCTCCCGTCTGGCCCTTTTTCTCTCTGAACAAGTCGAGCCATGAAATTTCACCTTCCAGGCAAACGTGCAATCCTTGCTTTCCACCGCTGGTTGGGATTTCTGTCTGCGACTTTTCTTCTCATCCTTTCGATCACAGGCTTCGCCCTTAATCATACGGAGTGGTTTCGAATGGATCATGTAAAAATACGAAACAGCACGATTCTCAAGCGCTATGGGATGGTCGGAGGCGAGGCTATTCAATCCTATCGATTAAATGATAAGAACACCGTGAGCGTGGTTAACGATAGAATTTTTATAAACCAGAAACCCATTACCGATAGCGGAAAAATAGTTGGGATCTTCGAAGGTGAACCGATCAACGTGGTGGTCACGGTTCCGTATCTTATAATGTTCACGGTTGATGGGGAGTGGGTCGAAACGCTTGGAACCAGGCAACTGCCCTTCGAAAATTTGACAGCCATGGGTTATACTTCAGATGGTCGGGCGGTTCTGGTGGCTGAAAATGGAAACTGGATCGCGGACGAGGATTGGCTCAATTTCAAGCCCTACGAAGGATCTTATACTGTCGAGCCACTGGAAACCATTGCGCTCGATCCGAGTCAAGAGTCTGCCTTACTTTTGGCCTACCAAGGTGGAGGGGTTTCACTATATCGTTTTCTTCTCGATGTGCATTCCGGTCGCTTTTTAGGTTGGGGAGGTCGCACGGCTATGGACCTGACCGCAATCGCTATTGTGATCTTAATCTCTAGCGGAATCGGAGGCTGGCTGCGCAAGTCTCGGAGCCAAACGATTTCACCCGACAACTGATGCAACGTCGGCGTTTCATAAAAATTGTGGCGACACACGCAGCCGGTTTGTCGCTCTGGCAATTGGCCGATGGCCTGACTAACTCTCAGCGGCTGCACCCTGTTCGATGGCAAGGTTACACGCTTGGGGCAGTTGGCAACTTTACCCTTTTTACGGATGCTCCAAAAACTGCCCAGGCGGTACTGCAAATGTGTTTCAAAGAGATGCGTCGGCTGGAGTCTCTATTCAGTATCTATGATGGTGAATCAGAGTTGTCTCGCCTCAACGTGAACGGTCGGTTGAACTCGCCCTCTGCGGACTGGCTTCCACTGCTCAAGGCCGTAGAAAGAGCTCATAGAATTACAGGTGGGCTCTTTGATCCAACCGTCCAACCGCTCTGGTCGGTTTACTCGGACCATTTCAGGAAATTTCCAAATGCGACTACCGGACCCAATAGCTCGACCGTCCAGGAGGCGCTTGAAAAAGTGGGTTGGTGTCATCTTAACTACGACTCTTCTTCCATCCAATTTGATCAACCCGGTTCCTGCCTAACACTCAACGGAATTGCTCAAGGATTTATCACCGACCGGGTAACCGACATACTGAAAGAGGAGGGCTTTCAGCACGCCTTGGTAGAACTTGGCGAGACTCGGGCAATCGGATGTCATCCGGAGCAACGTCCATGGAAAATCGGAATCAAGGATGCTTCCAAACCTGGCGAATTGGTCCTTACGGCGGAAGTGGATAACACAGCACTTGCGACGAGTGGAAGTTACGGAAGTCTCTTTTCTAACGATGGAAACTACCATCACCTCATCGACCCTTTCAGTGGGCTGCCTAAAACGCATTGGCAGAGCCTTTCGGTGATCGCTCCCACCGCCACGGAGGCGGATGCACTTTCGACCGGACTCTCATTTGCAGACGAAACGGCCCTGCAGGATTTCGAACAAAACCATCCTTCCATTCGGATTCTTAAACAACCATAAGCAATGGTCCACCGTTTGTTTGCTACGGTGTCTTGGGAAAGAAGTACAAACTCTGAAACAAATTGTCTTGGCCAAGGGTATTAGCACTCGTAACTCCACAATAGAACCTCTTTTATATCAATCAACTTGAAGCAAATGTCGAAGCGGATATGCATGGTTGAATCTGATCCATTTGACATGTAAATTATCGTGAGTCGCTATTTCGATTTCACCGGTTAATTGTCGCAAAGCTCTCGTATGCATTATGAAAAACAAAACCGTTACAAATCAGAAAATTACTTTTTGTATGGTCTCACTAATTATTTTTGGTGTTACTACATTTGCTTTTAGCCAGAAAGTGGAAGATCAACCGATCCGTTTGGAAGGTAAATTGCAGGTCCAGATACCGGATGAATTGAAGGCTTTGCATATAACCAATCCGTATGCCAAGATTCTGATCGAGGTAGACGACCAGGGTTCCATTCTCGATTCGATGCCAGTTGAAGCCTCTCACAACGGCTTACTGTCGCCAGCTCTGAAAGCGATCCACGAGGCCAAATTTAGTCCGGCTGTGGTGAATGGCTCTCCGACTCGTTCAAAAGCGGCTGTCTACGTAAATTTCTTTGATGTTGAACAACGTATTTGGCAGTCCGGTTCGGGAATTGTTCCCTTCGGCGATAGTGCTTCAGATGCCGCCGCGAGACGCTTCTACCAAGTCGCGCCTGGTCGGTTTGTGTATCAACTAAGTAAGCCCAAGGATTTGGATACGCCTCTTAAAATTAAAGAAGGAAAACTTAGGATTTACTCGTCTGAGGAGGGTGTCCGTCCCCAAGGCAGTTGCTTGGTTGAATTCTACGTCGGACCGGAAGGGAAGGTCCATTTCCCGCGTGTCATTCGTAGCGATGATGAGGATGTCTCCATGAGCGGATTATTAACGATGCGCGGAACTTCTTTTGAGTCTCCTCTTCGAGATGGGAAACCCACCTGTATTCGGGTTCAACAACCCTTCAACTTCAATTAGAAGAACTCTTCACCTCAAGAGGGAATTCTCGGGAATGCGAATCCGAATGCTCTCTAACTCCCCTGATCTATCGAAGACTGCCCGACTGATTTTTTTTGTGAGTTGATTATTTTGAAGAACTTCTGATGAACCATCGACGCGTGTGACGGTTATTCCACTCGTATCCGACAACTCGTAAACAACCGGTGTTTGGCAGTAGCTAAATGCCAGTTCTCCCGATTTCAATTTTAAATGTTTTTCGGTGCCATCCAGCGTGTAATATGCGAATTCGGCAGGTTCATCAAGAAATTCACTTTGACGAAGGAGTTTTGGCTCAAAACTTAAACAAGATTGCCTGATTTGTATGCCTAGCTCTCCCCAACGGATCAGAATATCCTCCTTTACTTGACCGGTCATTCCTGGCTGTTGAGCGCCAGCGTGTTTAGGTGTATGGGAATAAGCGTCAGATGGAAACGCTCCATATTCGGCCGGTTCTTGATAGATTCCCAATCCTTCTAGAGTTTCATTGTAATGATGCTTAAAGCGCTGGAATATATCTTCATCCGCTTCCAGTTGTTTGGCTACGAGGTAGTTTTCCTGAATGGCTAGAAGTAGTTTTGAGACCATGTGCCAATAGATGCTGCCCAGGCCTTCGTAAGCGAAGAAAGTTCCCGATCTTCCTGTAAACGAATCATGCTGAAAGGTGTTTTCAAAAATGGTTTCGAGTTTGCTAAACTCCTCCTCTTTGAACCCGGAGAGAACATCCTGTTTCAATAGCTGCAAATGCTCTCTCAGATCTCCTGTATTTTTAAAACTACCATTGAAGCGCACTTGACCTCGAACGTCTGTGTAAGCGATTTGTTTGTTCTTTGATTTCAGAAGATGTTCAATTATTTTAGACGCATCAACCTGCTCCTTATCAATTATGTTTTTCTCGAGAAAGGTCGGTAGAGCGCGGTCGGGATAAAGCATGTAACTGTTTCTCTCTTCCTGGTATATTGAGCTTTTTCTTAACGTATCGAGAAGGTCGGCTGCTTTGTTTGCACTGAGGCTTTTCGAGCTTAGAATTGAGACCTGCCCTTCGAGCATTTCATACAAATAATCGACTCCAATGGAGTTGGGTGCCTTCTTCAATAAATTGTAGGAATGGTATAAGCCGTCTTCTCTTCTGTTGGCATCCAATGAGTGCTTTATCCATGTTTTTGTTGTCTTGAAAAATGTGAGCACGTTGTTGAGCGCGATGGATTTGCCCTCCGTTTCGAAGTCTTTGGCGTAGACTTGCTCTCTGTAGTCTGATCCTGCTTGGCCGAGTGCTTCCGTTATTTCATATCGTTCGCTGTCACTAAATGGGCGGTTCAGTTTTGCCGAGTGAGTTGAAAGTGTTTGCTGGAGTCTTTCCAGAAACTGAGAAACCGGTGCCGAGAACTGGAAAGTATGTGGCAAAGAGTCGTTATCTAAAAATGAAATCAGAAAATCTAGGTACCTGTGAATGTATCCCAGGGTTACGACCGACAATCCATTCCCCACCAGCGCATTGTTCGCGTCGTTCCATTCGGGTCGTTGGGTATTCATCCAAATACCTCCCTCGGGAACGAAGTTGGAGATCTTTGAAAGTAGGGGGATCAATAGTTTTTCAAGTAACGAAAATTTAAGAATAGTTCCATCTCTGTTTGCTAATAGTTTCCCATCCGTGCCCAGGTTTGCGACTCGCTCCTCCGTTGCTGTCTGTTTTTCTTCGTCAAAGGTAACTGTGTTTCGCGAATCTTTCCAGATTTCTGAAAAGCTACCAATTTTATAAGGCACGTCCACGCAGACGAATGATGGAACCCCGAGGACTTCTACCAGCTCCTTTGGACTGTATCGGGCGGAGAGTTCAAGTAGCTTGAGTAGATAGATAATCTGATGATCACCCCAATAGCCTATGTTTGACCAAGGCTCATCTGGTTCGATGATTTCCCAGTCTACTCCTTCCTTGGTCAAGCGATAGGGGTTGTAGCCATCGATGGTCGTCGCGTTTAGAAACCTGAAAATCATCCCCTGCAGAAACTCGGGGAAAGAGTAGGCGAGGGCTTCCCAGTTTTGAAAGATGTCTCTCCAGTTTCCTTGATAAGTAAGTATTGGGTTTCCTTCGGCGTCTGTAGTTTCGATCGAGAAGGCATTCCAAGGTCGGCTGGGATCCCCATGCCGTCGACTAAATGTTAATGGCAGATATTCTACTGCGATCCGAAGTAGATCTGAATCGGCTGTCTCCTTAACCTTATCGAGAAACTCGTTTAGACGCAGGGTTTCGGGAAGCTGTTTTAACAGGCTGTCGAATTTTAAATACGCCGGCACGTTTACATTCTGCAGGTGCCTGAGAAAATCGTTTTTTGAGATCTCGTAATTGTTCGCAAAGATTCCACCCCGCATAATGTTGAATAACACATTGGAGAGATGCCTTGAGCATCGACGTGAATCGTTGGTGAGTTGGTATCCGTCTGCGGCAGCCAGTTTTATCTGCAGATCGTGGTGGCCTTTTTTTATATCTTCCTGAAGTGAATCGGCCAATCTTGCAGGATCTTCATGTTCACGTCTCAGTTGTTCTATTTCGCCCGCGTCTTGATCGATGTCTGCCACGATCCAGCCTTGGAAACTCTCGCCTGCCTCCAGCGTCGCATGTTTCGACAAGAGGTAGCAGCTCTTTTGACCACGCACATCGGATTCGTTAGAGACCGGCTGGTTGGATGAGAAAGCGTCCAGCTGACCTTCACTAAGTAGCACCTGATCGGCATCATAGTTAAGCGACCAGGCGACAGTTGCCTTGAGCCCCTCGCTTGGCTCTGCCCGATCCGTAGGGATAGAGCTTAAATAATAGATGCCGATTTTTTCAGGATCCAATAGTTCACTTTTCTTGTAAGCATCGGCGAGATTACTGAAGCGATTTAAAAAATTCTGATTGAAGCCATGGGGAACCAGGTTCCGGAGGCCGTCGAGTATTCTAACTTTGGTTTGAGTTGCCCCAGTGTTGAGGAGTTCAATTTGGCGCACAAATCCATACTTTGAACTGAAAGACCAGTGATACGAAAACTGTAGATCCAATGTTGTATTAGTCTCTTCAAATATGATCTCGTCACCTTCAGGGCTTTTGTAAACGGTGCGCTCTATGGCGCCAAATTGTCCTCGGTCTTTTGAAAACGGTTTCCAGTTACAGTCACTCCCAGGGGATTTTCCATAAACCCAAATGGAAGTGAAGCTTCCAGTGGTCTCTTCCAGATCCATCAATTTGTCTTGAGTGTAATATGGAAATAGCGCGTGGTCAGAATTTACCCTACCTGCCGTCAACGCACCATTGCTGGTGATGTACATCCACTGATCCTTTGGACTAACCAGGTTGATTAGAAAATCTGGCATGCGGTGTACCCCATCCACTTCCAGGAACCGTTTCTTTTTTTCCTGGAGGAGATTCGGGCATCCGCTTTTCGGCCAGTTTAGGGACGGAAGGATGTTACTATCGTTATTTGAAACTTGCATGCGTGAGTACAAAACATAGATGGGTTGCGAAGGAACTTTATCTCTCCCCTTGTGCTGGGTGGAAAATCAAATAAGATGCAATTAAATGCAAACATAAATTAATAAAAAGTTCATTGAATGTCTATCAATAACTCCATAAGGAATTGGTAAGCAGATATAAAGGAATAAATATTAAGGTGCACAATGATGCAATAAAATCCTTGACTGTATCCAGATATACTCTGACACTGGTGCGGAAATGTGGCAATTCTGGCGAATTATTGAATTTGCGCGGTTACCAAAAATATCAGTTACTATGAAGATTAAATCAACTACCTCTATAGGCTACCCACGACGCATCCTTTTTTTATTTGGAGCGAGTATTTTGCTTTCTGGATTTCTAATGCCTGCGGCCTCGGCTCAAAACGACGAAGAGGAAGAAAACGATATATACGTTCTCTCCCCTTTCGAAATCGATGAATCGACCGATTCTGGCTACTTTGCCACTAATGCGATTTCAGGGACTCGGGTAAGTGCCGCCATTCAGGACATTCCCCTGTCGATTGAAGTGCTGACTTCTGAGTTTATCGAAGACACAGGATCAACTGACCTGCGCGAATCTCTCCGTTACAGCGCTGGCATCCTTCTACAATCCCAAAATGATGCGCTTAACGCAGACTCGTTTTCAGGAATCGGAGGTGTAAACAGTCCGGAGGGTGTCACGGATAATAAATCAGAGACCTCTTTCAAGGTGCGAGGGTTTGTGACCGACAACGTGCTTCGCAATGGATTCCGGAGACAGTTTGCCACCGATTCAGTCAACATCGATCGTATAGAAGTAATTCGCGGTCCGTCTGCTCTATTGTATGGTATCGGAAACTTTGGTGGACTGGTAAATTATGTAGCCAAAAAACCGCTACTCGAACCCTTCCAACATTATGGCGTCACCGTCGGGTCGGATAATCTTTATCGCGTAACCGCGGATGTAACCGGTCCTTTAGGAAACCCGGATAACGGGCTTGCCTACCGGGTCAATTTTGCCTGGGAGGATAGTGACGACTATACCGACCTTAAGAATAGCACTCACTGGTTTGCTTCCCCTTCCTTTTTGTGGACCCCTTCTTCCAGGACAAGTATCCTCCTTGACCTGGAATTCGGAGAGGCGGAATCGAGTGGAATTGGGTTCCTAAGTGTTCGCGCTCCGAGCATCGAAGGTATCCCCATCACTCAGACCGATCGTTTGGAGACATTTGGATTTTTAGAATTTCCGGGTAAGGATATTCGCACTTTCCGGTGGTCGGGCCCCGACACCTATCTGAATACCGAGTCCTCTAATATACTTTTGGACCTCACTCAGGAAATAGTGGAAAATCTCTACTTTAAAGCTGGTTTCAATACAGCCAGTGCTGATTTCAGTTTTCGGGATGTTTTTGGTGGAATCTCACAGAATTCGGGTCCTGAGTCACTACGCAAAACAATAACCGCCCGCCAGATTATTGATGGATCCTCCACGGATGTGGAAGCGGAGGTAGAGAATGCCAGTTTTCAATATTCCTGGTCTGAAATTGAGGAAGATACTGACCGCGACCAGGCCCGTGTGGAGATGACCTATTCTAAGCGGATTTTCGAAGACTCGAAGTGGCTTAATTCGGAGCATTCCTTCCTGGCGGGATACATGTATGAGAATGCGAAAAATGATATTTTTGGTATCGGAACCGAAGCCCGGGGACTGGTAACCGGTGAACCCCTCGATCCCATCCGCGATGGTTGGAACTGGAAAGATCCCACCGATCCTTCGCCGATTCAATTCGGCATCCAGGGTGACGGTGCTATCGATGAACCGATGACTCCGAGTTTTCGTTCGACGAACGACGCTACCAATGAGGGACAATACCTGGTATACTCAGGGCGATTTCTCAATGACCGCCTGTTTGTGGTGGCGGGATTACGTAAAGACACAAACTCCGTTGAGGCCGGTCGGACCGATTTTCGGAACCCGAGCTCCGATTTTACGAGCTCAAGCCCCGAGTTGTCTCATGATAGTGCTCAATGGGGAGTCAGTTATGAAGTATTCAATGGGGTGACTCTGTTTGCATTGGGTTCAGAGGGAGTTCAGCCCAATTTTGAAGGACGTGTTGACGGCTATGGTATTCCCTTGAATGCCGCTACAGCTGAGTCTGAAGAGGTTGGTTTAAAGCTAAGCCTCTTCGATGGAAAACTGGCGGCCACAACCAGCGTCTTTAAAATTGAAAGGCAGGGAGTCCCTTTCAGTTACTGGTGGGCACCCGCACCAGCTCGCGGTGATTTTGATCGCAATGCAGACATTGTTTACCGTCTCGACGATTTCAATCCTCAGATCAAAACTGATAACCGCTATCTTCAGGCAGCATTGCCCGAATACCTGGCCGCCAGAGCGTCGGGAGCAGTATGGCGGGACGAAAATACAGGCCTATGGTATATCAATGGATCCGAAGCTGATGGGGCTGCATTTCTGGACGGCGTATTCGCAGCGCTTAACCGAGAGTTTGCCCTGCCGATTGAACAGAGGACGGACCTGGATCCCTGGCCGGGATGGCTCTATAATGGTTTCGACGACCCGTTGGTTAACACAGCAGGAATGGACTGGTCTAGTGGTGACTTCTACCAGACTATTTCTGACCAGTCCAGCGGGTGGGAAATGCAGATTATGCTATCACCCACCGACAACATGCAGTTCATTTTTAATTACTCCAATGTTGAAAGAGAAATTCTCAATCCAGGTAATTTTGCCACCTACGATTATACGGATGGCAACTGGGACCGATGGGCCGAGTGGTACTTCCCAAATACAAACTGGGGGCTTTCCACTTTCTCAAACGAAGAAGTTTATCCAGGAGGCAGCGGTGGACAGCCCAGTCAAGACACCGGAACATGGTCGGGTATCGGCTACGGAAAAGGTGAATCACTTGATGACACCCCCGAGCATGCCATGACTTTCTGGGGCACGATCCGCATGGATGAAGATTCGGCCATGAAAGGCTGGCAATTTGCTCTGGGTGGTGCCTGGGAAAGTGAAAGAGAATATGCATCTGCCTTCACGACCGCAGGACAGAAAAAGCAGAACGAGTCCGGTAAGAAAATTCAGGCCGTTACGGATGCCCGTCTGACGTTGAACGGAATGGTGAAGTATAGCACTATGTTCAATGACAAGAATGAGGTTTTTGCTCAGTTGAACGTCGATAATCTTTTAGACGATACCGACCAATATGGTCTGTTGTATGCTCCCGGATTGTCGTGGCGGTTGCAGTTTGGAATTTATTTTTAAAAGTAACTGATCTACTTAATAAGCCGCTGTCTTTAACGAGACGGCGGCTTTTTTTCTGGTTTCTTCCAACAAATTAATCTGAACTAAAATTTAACCCCTAACGAGAAGCACACCATTGGCTAAAGTAGATCAACAAACCATCGCAGAGAAGTTAAACCTTTCGCGTACCACGGTATCTCGATGTTTCACCAATCATCCGAAGATCAATCCGCAAACACGGGCCAAAGTATTTCAGTTGGCAGCGAAGCTTGGCTACAGCTACTCCGCCCCTCGAAATGCCCAATCGCCCAAAAAATCTGCGCGCAATACCATATCGGTCTTGGTTGGCGTGGATGAATCGGCAAAAAAACAGGTCGATACCGCCGCTGAAATCATCAATGGCATCAGCGAGAAAGCGGCAGCCGAGAAATTGCTTATAGAGGTTCACTATGTTGAGCCCTCCAGTTTTTTACCGGGTCCAAGGCCGCGTAAAATTGTACCCAATGGAAACTCTTCTACCTGGAAGGGAGTGGTGTTGATTTATCCCTTTCATACCGAAGCGGTGAGAAATCTAATGACCAAGTTTCCGACCGTTTCGGTGTTAGATCATTACGATGAGCTTGAATTGGATTCCGTTAACCCGGATCAGACACGTGGTATTGGCGCCATGGTGCGTCATTTGCATCATTTGGGGCATCAGCGAATCGGCTTTCTAAGTTGGAAATATGCCATTGATGCTCCCTGGGTTGAAAGGCGGCTTGGAGCCTACGTTGAATATTTGTATCGGCTCGGTCTGGAGTTTGATCCCAAGCTGGTGCTGAACGTACGTCATGATGAACAAATCAGCCTTGAAGGCCTGGGGGTCAAAGTTGCGGCATTTGTGAAGCGAGGGGTAACGGCCTGGGTTTGTGCGGCTGATCACCAGGCCTACCATCTGGTGAATGAACTAAAAAAACACGGTGTTTCTGTTCCGGGGGACTGTTCGGTGACTGGGTTTGATGGAATTATTCGTCCGCATGGAGTTCCGCAAATCACCACTGTAAGGGTGGCATTCAAAGACCTGGGGATCTCGTCTATAGTGTGTTTGAAAAGGACCATTGAGAACCCGACCGCACCACGCAGGCATATTCAGATTTCAGGCCAGACGATTATTGGAAAATCTTCGGCCGCGCTAGTTTGAGTTAAGCTGTATCTCTGTAAATTAAAGATTGATCAGGCTTTAATAATTGCATTATATTGCACCTTAAAAATCTACTCAATGTGTGCCTCCCAAGAAAACTCGAATTCCGGAAACCAGCTTATGGCGATTGCTTTCCTGCTATCCCTGTTTCTCCAGAGTTGTTCGAAGTCCGAAAAGACCTTTCCTCTGCGCATGGAGGTGGATTATGTCCGCGTCTATCAGCGTTAACCTTAAGCCGCGGACTGTGATATCGATTACTCGTAGCCGCTATTAAATTAAAAAAAATTAGAGATCATATAAATGTCAGTTAGCATCGAAGGTATTAAAATTTTATCAGGACTTCATTCGTCGAATGTGTCCCAAGAAGAGCTGTTAAGTGCCTTTTCCGGTGTGCTTGATCTTGGTTTGCACGGGATAGCTTTCAGTGCCTATACGGAAGGGCAGGGGCCGGGTCATGTGATTGGTGAAGCACAGATCCGAGAGCGATTGAGTATCATCCAGCCTCATGTTAAATGGATTAGAACCTTTTCCTGTACCGACGGAAATGAACTCATTCCGGGAATCGCCAAAGAGATGGGACTGAAGACCATGGTCGGTGCGTGGCTTGGAAAAGATGATGATAAGAACCGACGGGAAATGGATAATTTACTTGAGATTGGTCGAGCAGGACTTGCCGACATCGTGGCAGTAGGAAATGAAGTTCTTTACCGTAACGAAATGTCTGAGGATGTGCTACTTGAATTCATTCAATTAGCAAAGCGTGAGCTACCCGATTGTCAGGTAGGTTATGTAGATGCCTATTACGAATTTTGTAACCGACCGAAACTTACAGATGCATGCGACATTATCCTGGCAAATTGTTATCCTTATTGGGAGGGGTGCCACTCGGATTACGCTTTGCTATATATTAAGGACATGTATCAACGTGTTAAGAAGGCGGCGGGTGATAAGCCAGTCATCGTTACAGAAACTGGCTGGCCCAATGCGGGTAAACAGTTTGGCGATTCAGTACCTTCGGATACCAATGCATTACGCTACTTTGTGAATGTGCAAAACTGGGCCGGAGAAGATAAGGTCGACATGTTTTACTTTTCTTCGTTTGATGAAGCCTGGAAGAGAGGGGATGAAGGAGATGTCGGAGCATACTGGGGGCTCTGGAATTCTAAAGGTTGTTTAAAGTATATCAGTTAAGGTCATCTAAATTTAACCAAAAGCAACTGTGAGCGAATCCAAACACTATTCAACGGCACCTGGAGACCGTATAAGTCTGTATCAAAAGATCGCCTACGGTTTTGGATCTTTGGTAAACAACCTGCTCGGAGCGGCCATCAGTATGATGTCGATTGTTCTGGTTCTGGGTCTTGGAATGAATCCTGCCCTGGTGGGAACACTTATGGCACTGCCGCGATTGACGGACGCACTTACTGACCCGCTCATGGGTTATATTTCCGACAATACGAAGTCCCGGTGGGGGAGGCGTAGGCCATACATTCTCTTTGGAGCCATATTCGCTGGAATTCTGTTTGCAGGACTTTGGCAATTGCCGCCTGGCCACAGCGAACAATTCTATTTCTGGTTTTTTCTGATCGGTTCCATCCTCTTTTATTTGGCTTACACCATGTTTGCGACTCCATGGGTTGCCTTGGGCTACGAACTGACTCCTGATTACCACGAAAGAACCCGTGTCCTCGGGATTGCCAATGCCATGGGGCAATTTGTCTGGATTGCTCTTCCCTGGTTCTATGCATTTATGGAAAATGATCGCTTCTTTCCCACTGCAGTAGACGGTGCTCGAAGTTTAGCGATCATGATCGGAGTGTTCGTAATTCTTGTAGGAGTTTTGCCTGCTCTTTTAACCAGAGAAAGGGGTCTTGCGGATATGGAAAAAGCTCCAAGTCCGATCCAACAAACGCGCGCATTAGAGGGATTTTTAACCCATGGTGCTGACTTCTTCAAAGGACTGTTAAAGACAATCAAAAGCAAATCCTTTGTTTTGCTATGTGCGGCAACATTTCTTGTTTTTAATGGCTATCAACTCGTCGCCTCATTTACATCCTATGTTCTAATTTATTATGTCTATGGTGGAGACAAAGATCTGGGAGCCAACCTGATGGGTGTCTTTGGAACCGTCATGGCAGTGTCGACGTTCACCGTTATTCTTTTAGTATCCTGGGTAGCCACCAAGCTTGGTAAGAAGAAAACGTTTTTTATATCGGTGGGGATTTCTCTGTTTGGCTATGGACTCAAATGGTTCTGTTATAGCCCGGAGCACCCTTACCTCATTCTTGTTTGCGCACCGTTCATTGCCTTTGGACTGGGTTGTCTTTTCACCCTAATGGGTTCCATGATTGCTGATGTTTGCGATGTGGACGAATTGGAAACCGGTCAACGACGTGAAGGTATGTTCGGCTCTATATTCTGGTGGGTGGTGAAATTGGGCATGGCCTTTGTATTGTTGCTTTCAGGCTTTGCTCTCAATGCCACAGGATTTGATGTCGCTTTTGAAGGTAATCAATCCGACCGCACCTTGTTTCTTATGCGCTTATTTGATGTAGTAGTTCCTTTCGTAACGTCCGCTTTAGCTATTTTGGCGGTGTATTTTTATCCTATTACTGAAGAAAGAGCTCACGAAGTGAGGGCTGAATTGGAAGCTCGTCGCGGTCACGTTTAGGGAGGAAGTCCTCATGGGCGTGCTGCAATATGTCACTCAGACTTTCAATCCTTACTGTTAGTATTTTGGCCGCTCTGGGGTCTGGTTGTATATCTATGGAAAAAGAAATTGTCACTCATGAGAAAGCCTCCTTCTTCCTACCACAAAAATCCGATGCTTTGATAGCCGACTTTCACAAAGCCATTGCTTATTCAGGTTTTCGTAACGGACAATATCCTGATCGTGGTGATGGCCCCAATAATCCTTCTCCGGAAGAAATTCTGGAAGACCTTTTAATCCTGTCGAATGAATTGGAAATTCCGCTCATCCGACTTTACGACAGTCAGGAAAATTCTGAGATGGTTCTACAGCAGATTAAAAAGTACGACTTGCCTATTAAGGTGATGTTAGGGGCCTGGTTGGATGCAGAGCTGAGCAACCATGAAGGGTGTGCCTGGTTAACAGAACCGATACGGGCTACCAAGTTAGAATCCAATCGCCTAGCCAATGTCACCGAAGTGGGACGCGCCATCGAGCTGGCTCAGCAGTATCCAGAAATTGTAGTTGCCGTTAACATAGGTAACGAAGCCCTGGTCGATTGGAATGATCATCTTGTTTCTATCGAAAGCATGGTGAATTATATCCAATTGACCAAGGAAGCGATCCAGCAACCGGTTTCGACTGCCGACAATTATGTGGCGTGGATAAACCATGCGGCTGCGCTTTCCGCAGTTGTTGATTTTGCCGGTGTTCATACTTACCCGATTTGGGAACATAAAACCATAGATGAAGCCCTTGCCTATTCCATCGAGAACCTGATGGCTGTTCAGCAAGCGATCCCAAATGTTCCTCTGGCAATCCTGGAGGCTGGCTGGCCTACGGTCGCCTCCGAGTTTCCTGAGCAGGCCAATGAAGTCAATCAGGCCAGGCATTTCGGGGAATTGATGAAATGGACCGATGCCATGAACATCACCACCTTCTGGTTCGAAGCCTTTGACGAGGATTGGAAAGGCAATCCCAATGATCCTGCTGGAGCTGAGAAACACTGGGGACTATACACGGTTGATCGTCATCCGAAAGCGTCGGGTCGCTAAAATCATACTGAGTTGATAATCCGCCTTCCTATAACAAACAATGTCAGGTCACCCCATGACCTGACAATGATACTTAGTTATTAGTTGGTTCTAAATTGTCAGCCACTTCAAAGACTTCTATTATGGCGGCACCTTTTCGGTCGCCCTCACTCTTTGAAAAAATGCTTTGGCTTTCTCGTGGCACATTTTTCAACCACTTGGCTGCCGTGCTTTTGGATGTATTTCTCACTGTTTTTCGGATCTTTTATCTTCCCTCCAGGAGAGTGGTTTCACTCAAAGTTTGTATCTGGGTCTTTGGCCTACGCCAGGAAGCATACTGTAAAAACGATGCTGGGCAGGTTTACCGCCTGCCCAGCTATAAATGTTTATTAGATATTAGTTTTTATTGATTCAAAGTAGACTTAAACTTAGTCGACTTCGAAGACCTCAATCTGCCCAACTCCAGTGGTGTCGCCTACTCCTCGGAGAATAGCTGACCATTGACCCGTTGGCAGGGTTATAAGAATTCCTGCAGCTTTGCTTCCATCCTTTAAAGGATTTCTATCTGTAGGCCACAATGCGTTTATCGCATCCTTCTGATCACTCTCCCAACTATCGTTGGAATCCATCAGTTCGTTGGTTGCCGCATTTCTGATCTCAAGAATAGGATCTACAAGGGCACCGGGAACAGTTGTAAGCTCATCCGCACCAATACCATTAATGAGAACCTGTTGTGTATCTTTACCAATAACAAAACTGGCAAATAAAGCAGCGTCTGCTGATCCAACCTGACCACGAGTAGAGATATTTACCAGTTGTCCACCTGAAGTGACAGGGGTATTATCCACGACAAAGGTTAAACGAGCATTGGCCGGAATGGCAATGGCTAACGGGTTTTTCAAGGTAAGTACTCGTCCGGCAATAGAGGCAATTTTACCCAATTCATTTCCACCATCATCAAAAACCAGCAGACCAACTACAACATCGGGCGTAGGATCAGCTGCGAGAGTAATTGTGTTAGATCCAGCGTCTTCACCCACGGCTCTGGGAGTATCGTCTGCTGTTTCAACAAACATAACATCGTCCCAGTAGTAGATTTTCTCACCAGCGTCGGCACCGGTTGTGCCAAAGTTGAAGAATATAGATGCCAGATTGAAGGTGTAATCCAGGTTCAGTGCTGCAGTGCCCGTTGCTTCGTTTGCGAAATCAAATACCAGGGTTTCCCATTCGTTTGCGACGGTTGTCATGGCTTCGGTTTCCACTGAGTGAGTAGCGTCATCCTTATCCTCGATTTTTAAGCGAACCGGGATGTTTGCATCCGGTGAATAAACTCTGACGGACATTTTCGTATTCGTTGCCGTAACCGGAATCGCTTCAGCGAGTCCAGCAGGAGTACTCATAGTGGTTCCTGCCCATGGCTTGGCATTTCCGCTCTTTTGAGTGGCAACCGCGACGTTGGTCGCATCTACAGGATCAGCTCCTATAACCGATACATTTCCTTCGAAGTCCGTGACGGTATAGTCCACTTCTTCAGGAGGCAGCTGGAATGTGATTGGCAGCGATGGTCTTGCGGGACCCCCGAGCCCTTCATTGGTCTCTCCTGTCCAGATGATGTCATCCCAGTAGAAGATTTGCTCTCCTGCTGTGGCACCGGCTGTGCCGAAATTGAAGAAGATGCTCACCTTATTGTAGGTGTTATCCAGGCTTACTGCTGAAGTTCCTTCTGCGGGTTGACCAAAGTCAAAGACCAGAGTTTCCCACATGTTTGCTACCGTGGTGGTTGCTTCAGTCTCAGCTGAGATGGCGTTGTTAGCCGCATTTTCAACTTTCAAGCGGACCGGGATCCCCATGGCAGGAGCATAAATGCGCACCGATATTTGAGTCGCTTCGTGGGAGAACGGAAATGGACTTGCGAAACCATCAGGCTCTCCGACTGTTGTTCCGGCCCAGGTCTCTGCGTTATCGGGTCGAGTTGCGATGGCAACCGGATTAGATGCTCCTTCAACCGGATCGTCACCAATGACGGTGGGTGCCATGTTTCCAAAGTCAGTGAGGCCGTAACCCACTCCTGAATCGAAGGTGACTGGCAGGACGACTGGGTCTAAGCCTCCGCCAACTCCTTCCAGGGCCACATCGTCAAAATAGAAAGTGAAATTCTCAGTGCCATCGCCGACAGCTCCGAAATCAAAGAAGAAAGATATTCCGTTGAGTTCGCCGTCTGTTTGTCCGGTGAAATCGAAGGTCAGCTCTTCCCACGCATTGGCCACGGTTGTGTTTACCGAGACTTCTATCGCCGGATCTCCACTGGGTTCCAATTTAAATAGTACGGGCACACCTGCTCTGGGAGACCATACTTTCATTTTGAAAACACTGCTCTCCGAGAAGTCCAGGCCACCAGGGAAATTCATGGTAGATCCTGCCCATACCTCAGGTGCGCTTTTGACTGCACATCCTACGAAGTCGCTGGTATTTATGCCTGAAGCATCAGGGTTTGCTACGCGGCTAGCTGCAGCTCCACCAAAATTGTTGAAAAGGTAAAATACACTATCGTTTTCGAAATCGAGCGGTAGCGTAACTAATTCGGGTGCTAATTGAAGATTATCAAAAAGGAAGGTGAAATTGGCCGAGCCGTCGCCCGCGGTGCCAAAATCAAAGAATAAGCTAATACCTGTATACTCCG
This sequence comes from Verrucomicrobiota bacterium, assembly GCA_027622555.1. NCBI lineage: Bacteria > Pseudomonadati > Verrucomicrobiota > Verrucomicrobiota bacterium. The sequence continues at coordinate 13,625 of JAQBYJ010000039.1, read as the reverse complement.
CTGCCGTTTTGCCCGCGAAATCGTAAGTGAGTGTTTCCCATGCATTTGCCATGGTAGTATCCATAGATACTTCAGCTGGCACTGCTCCTTCCAATTTCATGAGAACGGGAACGCCCGCACGTGGTGAAAATACGTCCAGTGAAATTCTTGAACCATTGCCGAAATTAAGAGGGCCATCTAAGACCAGTGTGCTGCCTGCCCAAGTTTCAGGTGCATTTTTTACCATTTGTGCTACCTTGGCACTGGTATTGGGTTCCACCATTTGGGGGTTGTCTATAATAGTCGACACTCCGCCGCCAAAGCCGCCTCCTTCACCAAAATCGTAGGCGAGGGTGTCGGATTCAAAATCAAAGGGGAGGTTTAAGATTTCCGGTGCCCCTAAAGTGACGTCCTCAAAATGGTAAGTGGTGTCTGTTGCACCTCCGCCGGCGCCAAAATTGAAGAATATGGAAATCCGGTTATAGACGGGCAGGAGCTCATTGAAATCCAATTCTCCACCCGTTGGACTCGCATAATCAAAGGTGAGTATTTCCCATTCACCGGCCTTCGTTGAGTTAACAATCTTCTCTACGAAGTGGGAAGGAGATAGATTGTTTTCAATCTTGAGTAGGATGGGTGTATTGGCCGCTGGTGTCCGAACGCGAACTGAGATTCTCGTTTCCGATTCGGAAACGGGAACTTTGGTAGCATCCCAAAAGGTAACCCCCGACCAGGTTTGAGCACCTGCCGGCTTGATGGCGGCGGCGACCATGTTCTCAGCCGCATCAGGGTCTGCTGCGACGGTCGTCACTTTATCTGTCGGACGTCCGTCGTTTTCAACATCCGGTCCGAAATCGGTAAATGTAAATGTCATGGCCTCATCGAAAGTGAGGGGCATGGCGAGTTGAGCGTTCGAGAAAGATGCCCCGAAGCAAAGACAGATTAATGTCAGGAATGCGCGTTGTATATTCATTTGATGTTCTGATTGTTGCATCCTTGTTTTCGGGGATGCTGATTAATTTCCCCAGTACGGGGTAGTCGAAGTATTGAACGAGTTAGAGCTTGAGTATTGCCATCGTCAATAAAAAATTTGCATTAATGTGCACCTTATTAATTTGGCTGATAATTCAATGCGTTTCCGTTGGTTTTCCGTGGCCTTCTAATGGAAATAACGCTTGTTCCGCTAGATTAATTTCTTCCACCCACGCCGGCTCGAACGAAAGTACCGCTTCCTCTTTCCAGGAACCCTGAGTCTTCAATGCGGATTCTCGCTACGCCCTCAATCACGGTCTCTGTAATCGTCAAATTTTCTCCTTCGACTGCCTCCAGAGCTACCGAATCGGCATTGTCAGCAATGGCTGTCCAGTTATTGAGGTCGTTGCTGATTTGTACTTCGTAACGAAAGTCACGATCATCCTCATCGCGATCATACTCAATCACCAGGCCGGTGTCATCCAGAGTGACTTTAGCATCAAATTCAGGGACAGGATTCCACAGAGAAATCAGACGGTAATAGAGAGCCCGAGGTGTCAGCTTATCAGGTAGAAAACCATTGTTCTCGGCTGAATATATTCCCCACCATTCCTCGTTTAAAAACCCATCGGGCATGCCTCCGGCGACGATTCCGCCGTTGTCCTGTGCTGTTAGGCTACCTTGTGCTTTCCACCATTCATCGCGGTAGGAAAATATCATCCCACCTGCGCACACATCGCTATTGGCTTCGATTTCTTTAAGCATGCCTTCTACCACATCGGCGGAAAATGAGGCGTTATCCGGGTATTCGCTTTCGGCTGTATTGTCATAGGCATCGTAGCCGAATTCGGTAAGAACGACCGGTTTGTCGCTCGCGAGTTTGTATTCTTCGAAGAAAGTGCCAAAGGTGGTTGAGCGGTATACCTGGATACTCCAGAAATCAATCGATGGCACTAGTTCATCAACAATTTGAACCGAACTGAGAGCATCTGTAATGGGAAACGAAACCAGCTTGTCCGGTGCAACTTCCTTTATGGCTGCAGCTATGGTTTCCATGGTGTTCCAGAACGACGCTTTTGTTGCGTTCCCGGATTGAACATTTGCTTCATTTCCAAACAAATATCCGATGACACCTGGGTGATCTTTCGTCTCTTCTGCTATGGCGACCCAATCGTTTACTATGGCATTCACAGCAGCAGTATTATCCCAGTCTGTACTTGGATCTATCCATCGGTTTATAAATACATACATGGGATTTATCCCATCATTATAACTGCGGTCGAGGTAGGCAGTATGGCTGCTACCGACAGACCAGCCGTAGCCTCGCTGAACATTGGCGCCCATTCTGCGCATATTTGCATTATCTGGACCGGTGGTGGCAAAGAATAAGCCAGTAAAGAAATCTCCAAAGGGGGTTAGAGTACCGGATTGTCCGATCTGATTAGGGCTATAACAAATGCCTTTGATCCGGAAGGGTTCTCCATTCAACAGAATTTGTTTTTCTTCAACCGTAAATACCGAGGCGCCGGATAGGGAAAGTCCGGAGGTAAACAGGAGTATTATCTGGAAGAATTTCATGGGGTAATTGTGCTAAAGTATCTTTTTAATAAGGTGCTCAATAATGCAATTAATAGTTTAATCAACCCTCTTTTTGATAGGAACCGGATGAAGATGAACGGCTGGAAAAGTTTTGGCTATACCGGCTAATTAAGCGACCGTATATCAGTATAGATGGCTAAGCCTTTTGGGTATTCCTAGTGGGTCGCCCAAAGTTTCTCCAACCGATATTTCAGCATTCGTGGAGACAGCTTATCCGGTAGTTCTCCATTCTTGGTCGCAGAATAAATGCCCCACCATTCCTCATTCAAAACTTTGTCTGGCATGCCCAATGCAGGAAATCCACCTGGGTCCTGTTCGTGAATACTACCTTTCGATTTCCACCATTCGTCCCGGTATTCAAAGATACAGCCACCCGCGCAAACATCGCTATTACTGTTTATCTCACTGATCATGCTCTCAACCACCTCTGCCTGGTAGGTGGCGTTGTCGGGATATACTTGGCCAGTGTTGTTGTCGAACGCGTCGTAGCCGTATTCGGTCAGAACGACCGGTTTGCTACTCGCGGTTTTGTACTCTTCGAAAAAGGTACCTAAGGTCGTGGAGCGATAGACTTGGATACTCCAGAAATCTATGGATTTCAGGGTGGCGTCGACCTGGGTCACTTCGTCGATGCGATCCGTTATGGGTACAGAAACCAATTTACCGGGCGCGGCTTTTTTCACGGCGGCCGCTATCGTTTCCATGGCCTGCCAGAATAACGGGTTAGCTCCGTTTCCGGCTTCGTTGTTGTGCTCGTTTCCGAGCAAGTAGCCGATGATAGCAGGATGATCCTTTGTTTCTTCGACGATCGTCATCCATGATTTCGTGATTTCCTTTACAGCCGCTGCATTTCCCCAGTCAGTGTGAGGATCGATCCAGCGATTGATAAACATATAAACGGATTGCTCCGCGTTATTGTAGGCTCGGTCGAGGTAGCGTTTATGGTTTTCGCCGGGAGTCCACCCGTAGCTGCGTTGTACGTTAGCTCCCAGCTTCCGCAGGTTCTTGGCGTCCCGTTCGGTGAGTGATAGATAGTTGTCCGTATAGTAGTCGCCGTAAGGAGTCTCTGTGCCTGTTTCGCCGATGGATGCAGCGTTGTAGCAGACTCCTTTTATGTGAAACGGTTCTCCATTAAGGTGAATTTGTCTGCCTTTGACGGTGAATACGGATGCACCGGATAGTATCAGGGTTGGAAACAGAAGGAGTGCGAGCAGACAGAGTTTCATCAGTGAGTAGTAGATGGTGCCGACTATGATTGTAGCAAATACAATTACGAGTCTGTGATCAGGTTCAGGCGGAGGAATTGACCGGAGTTGCTTACGGGAAAGGCAAATTCAACGGTTACGGATTCGGAACCATCACCATTATCAATGGGATCGCCAATTAGTCTGAATAGATTAGTTCCTGATAACCAGGAGTCTGATTGAAGGGTGCTGGATGTTTCCACCTGATAGGTGACTCCTCCGGCATGGTAATGAGTGCCCGTTGCGCCAGTGCCTCCTGAGCGTTGTCGATAGGTGATCCTTGCAAATACGCTGTTTCCTCTTTTATCGGAATGCACATGAGGAAGCATCTCTTGCGAATCCGTTGCCTGTTCATCAAGTAAGAATGCGTGCTCAAAAATATTTGGAATACCGTCAATATCCGGGTCTCCATAAGGATCGTCCAGAATAGCTGATTCCAGTAGGACTGCATCGATCCAGTTGTAGTTTAGATCTTCTCCGCTCGGAGCCTCGATCGTAACTCTGAGTATGTGTTCTCCTGCAGACAGATCCATGAGTGCTACCCGCTGTGTAGTCCACGATTGCCATCCTCCTGTTGCTGCCAAGGTTCCGGAATGGATGGGGCTGCCTGAACCCAGGCTAAGGTTAACCGCTGCCGTCCCGTTGAGACTCGCGTAGCGGAGATCAAACGCATACTGACCAGGAAATTGGACATCCAACTTATACTCAGCCCAGTCTCCGTCACCCAGGAAACCTGCGTTAAAACCGCCGCCTATGTCGGATGTTTGCTCGAGTTGCATGCCGAATTGCGCGCTGAGATCCTCCGCTTCAATTCTTGCTGGCACAACAATGCCTGGTTCTTCAACAGGCTCAACTAACTCATAGACACGCACGTAGTCCACTTCCATGCGTTGAGGATAAATGGAGTCATCAATGCCCTGGGCGCCTCCCCAATTTCCTCCTACGGCGATGTTCATTATTAAGTGGAAGCGTTGGTCAAATGGCCAGGCGGCAAAACCGGACCCATTGTCAGAAACGGAAAAGTAGCGTTCCCCATCCAGGAAAACATCAATGCGGTCAGGCCACCATTCCAGTGAGTAGACATGGAATTCTGTGTCTACATTGCTCGCTACAATACTTGTGCCGATTTGTGTACCTTTAGTGTGGTTAAACGCTTCCGTATGAATGGTGCCATGGACCCGGTTCATATCGTAGCCTACGTGCTCCATGATGTCGATCTCGCCGCTGCCTGGCCAACCACCATAAACCCAATCAGTCGGCAACATCCAGATCGCGGGCCAGGTTCCACGTCCCCTTGGCAGCTTGGCCCGGATTTCAAAGCGTCCGTATTTCCAGTCGCCCTTGTTTCTCGATACCAGTCGGGTAGATGTATAGCCGCTGCCTTGAAAACTTTCTTTTCGCGCTTCAATCGTCAGGACACCGTTCTCGACCTTCACATTTTCAATGCGACCCTCCGTGTAGTACTGAAGCTCGTTATTTCCCCAGCCGTGGCCTCCTACATCGTAACTCCACTTGTTTGTGTCGGGCAGGCCAGTGTATTCAAATTCGTCACTCCAGACGAGAGTCAGATGGTCATCAGCCTGTAACGACAGCTGGAAACTTAGTACGCAAGCTAACACTGCCATAATGATCGGCGTTGTTTTGCTAACTCGTTTTCTTATGTTCATTGGGGTAATTCCTTGGCGGCTCAGTCAATAGAGTTTCTCCATCAAGATGGAAAATTTCTAGAGATTTTAAGGTGCACAAAGATGCAATTAAATGACTTCGTCAACGCTTTATTTACTGGAAGCACCAGCCTTCGTTTTTCCATAATGGAAGCGGGAAATACTATTCCAACTAATCAACCTCCGGATTCGGAATCGCTCGCTGGACTAGTGCCATGCCGGCTTGCTTGCTGCGAATTTAGTTTAACAAAACCGGTCTGGTTTAAGGTGTAAGGAAAATTCATACTGCGCCACCTATCTTAATATCATCCTTCGAGTTTCTTTTTGTCTGCTGGAAAGGAGTGCGCTCTCGATCTCATAGTTCGTTCACTCTTGTTTGTCCCGGACGGCGGAAACGCTTCGCTTGATTTTAACTTGTTATTCCCCGAAGCTTGCGTCGGGGTCGGTGACTGAAGGGAAAGGTTGAAATCGCGGAGATCGCCAGCAAGCTAGCTTCCTACATTTTGACATGCGAAAGTAGTTGTAGGAGTGACCTTGGTCGCGAATCGAATACCAACGATGTCTGCTGGATTCTTGCGAGCAAAAGAGAAAAGAGCTTGTTCTTGTATTTCAGATACCCCGATGCTTGCGTCGGGGAGTTTCATTTAAAAAAAAACAGAAATAGTAGGAGAAAGAAGTAATGAAAGTTATACGCAAAGCAGAAGAACGTGGTCATATGCAATTTGATTGGTTGGATACTTACCATACCTTCTCGTTTGGGGAATATCACGATCCTGACCACATGCAATGGGGTCCGCTGCGTGTTATGAACGATGATACAATAGCGGGAGGCGGCGGGTTTCCGACGCATCCGCACCGGGACATGGAGATTTTCTCTTATGTAACCGAAGGAGCGCTTGCCCATAAGGACAGCACCGGAAATTCATCTCAGGTTCATCCTGGACGTGTTCAGTTGATGGGGGCAGGAACCGGTATTTATCATAGTGAGTTCAATCCTTCGGAAACCGAACCGGCACGCTTGTTGCAGATCTGGATTCAGCCCGACAGGCTTGGCTTACCTCCCAGATATCAGGAGCAGGACTTTGACTTGGAGCAGCGTAAAAACAAATGGCTTACGTTGGCTTCTCCTGAAGGTGAGGAAGGAATTGTCGATATTCGGCAGGACGCCCGCATACTAAATACGATCTTGGATTCATCCCTGGAGCTTGAAATTCCGGGATCGGAAAATCGATTGGGGTGGTTGCAAGTCGTCGATGGAGAGGCAATCGTGGGAGATCTGACGCTCCGCCGCGGGGATGGACTTGCTTTAAAGAATGAAGCAGCCCAAACGATTAAAACCAAGAGCTCTGTTGAATTGTTGTATTTCGACCTCCCCATGCGGCGAAATGAATGGTATTCAAAAGAAACTGAAAGGTAATTTCCAAAGCGGGGACTTACCTCACAAAACCACTAATAATTTTTATTATGAAAACGAAAATTGAAGGAAAGGTAGCGCTCGTTACCGGAAGTAATCGCGGCATTGGCCGTGCGTTAGTAGAGGGCTTGTTAAAACGGGGAGCTTCCAAAGTTTATGCTACTGCCAGAAACACCGACTCATTGAAGTCCCTGATGGAGAGCAATTCTGATCAGGTGGTTCCTGTATCACTGGACGTTACCCAGGTTGATCAGGTTGCTCACGTGGCCTCGCTTGCGGGGGATGTTCAAATTGTTATCAACAACGCCGGATACGCGGCTCAAACGGATCTGTTTGCCGATGACCTGAGCGCGGCAAGACAGGAACATGAAGTAAACTATTGGGGTGCTTTAAATGTGGCTCGTGCTTTCGTTCCGATAGTTGAAGGCAATGGAGGAGGGGCCCTTATCAATATTGGTAGCATGGCTAGCTTGGTAAACTTCCCACCGTTTCCTACATACAGTGACAGCAAAGCAGCGGTTCATTCGCTTACGCAGGGCCTACGTTTGACCAGGGGCAAGAACATTCAAGTAGTTGGCGTATACCCGGGACCGGTCGATACCGATATGGCTGCCGGTCTGCAAATGGATAAAGCCACTCCTGAATCTGTGTCCGACGCTATCCTCGATGGTATGGAGGCCGGGAAAGAGGATATCTTCCCGGATCCTGTTGCTGTCGGATTTATGGAACCCTATGAAGCGGGAGCCAAAACACTCGAAAGAGGAACGGCCGAGATGTTGGCTGGATCAGCGTAGTAGTTTGTATTGATTTTTTAAATTAATAGGCGTCTGGCGAAATCCGGGCGTCTTTTCCATACGTAAAAGTTTCCTAATCGAACTTTACTCGCCCCCTGAGTTGTTTGTTTCGACTGTTTTTTTTCTTTCCCTCTATCCGACGCTCACGGGCCGCCCGGGAAGGCTTGGTAGGTTTACGCTTTTTAGGTTCTTTTAGCGCCGATAGAATAAGTACTTTCAAACGCTCTTTTGCCGCCTCTTTGTTTTTCTCCTGGCTGCGGTGGGATTGAGCCTTAATTACGACCATGCCTTCCGAGCTAATCCGGCTGTCGTTTAGTTTGAGCAGTCGTTCCTTGAGCTGATTGCTCAAACTGGAGTTGTGTATATTAAAGAACAGCTGGATGGCCGTTGATACCTTATTGACGTTTTGTCCACCCGGACCACTCGCTCGTATCGCAATGATTTCTATCTCATCCTCCGATAAGGTAACTGTCCGTGAAATTCTCATCCATTAAGTGAAAGTAAATTGAGCCATTTGCTCATATTTCAATCTGCTTCCCTATCCAGACGGCCTTTGAGTTTGAGAAGGTCTTTAAACAACCCGAAAGAACTCAGCAGGTTGATGTGTCCGCCTTTCACATCGGCCCAGGTTATGGGGACTTCGGTCAATTGCAGGCCTGCATTCTGGGCATGGTAGAGCAGCTCGATATCAAATGCGAATCTTCCTTCTTTTAAACGGTCTTTATTATCGGCAAAGAACTGGCGAGGAACGACCTTAAATCCGCATTGCGTATCTTCGATAGGAAAAGAGAAGAGTCGTTTGCGTAGCCAGCGAAAAGTGAGTCCACCCAGGTTGCGAATGGCACGCCGGTGTACATTTGTTTCTTCATTTTTAACGCGGCTCGCTGCGTAAAGCTTTTGATGAGAAGATGAATCATTAGCTATGAGTGTAAGCACACGAACCACCTCATTGGGTTTAACTGCGCCATCCGCATCGGCGAAGGCCACCATATCTGCATCACCCGCTTCTGCCCATCCCGCATAAACCGCATTTCCTTTTCCTCTGTTTTCTTCCAAAGTGATGGGTGCCTTTAAAAATGGGAAAGTGGGACGAAGCAGGTCCATCAACGATCGGTAATGTCCTTGATCATAAAACTCCGAACCATCGTCGACGATCTGTACTTCAACCGATAGGTCCGATTTGGAGATAGCCGTACAAAGCCCCGGCAGAAATTGAGCCAAACGATCTCCCTCGTTGAAACAAGGGATACTCAGGTAAAATGAAATGTGGTTTGGGGCTTGAGTCACGGGTGATGGTTTTTGGCAAATTATGCTTAACCGTCCATGTAAAAACAACTAACGCCGTCAGCATTCTGCGAATTTCAATGCCATCTCCAGTCGAATTCGGCCAAAATGGTAGACATTGTCACAGAATTTTCCAATCCATGACGAATTTGTTTGGTTCAGTGCTTAGAAGTTATCTAATTTGTTTTTTTTCTTTTTAAAGACACCTACAAGTTATGAGTGAAAATTCGACATCATCTACCCAAAGTGCTAATTCATGCAACGAAACCTGGGCGTTCCTTGCCCTTCGCTTGTTTCTTGCCTTCCGCTGGCTATTCGCCGGTTTGGATAAATTTGGGTCTCCAGGTAATTACAGCTTCGGAAACTACTACGGCAAGATGAACGGTATGGCAGGCGGAATTGCTGCTGGCTCCATCATCCCTGGTTGGGCTGCCAAGCTATTTGCCCTGCCGATGGGTTACATTATGCTGATACTCTCGATTACCCTGCTTCTTGGCATCAAGTTGCGGATATCTTTGATTGTATCGCTGTTGCTTTATGTTGGATTATCCATTGGTATGATGGCTATAGACGAGCAGCATGGAATCGCCTGGTTAGGAATTCATGTGATTATCTGTGTGATGGCTCTAAAAACCATAACGAATGCCAAATGGGTGTTGTTAAAAGATTAACCCAAGCCCCAATTAATCATGAATAACGAAACAGGATTCGGCGTTGATCGCCGTAGCTTTTTAAAAACCAGTGTCGCCGGTGGAGCCGGTCTGATGCTGTCTAAAAACCTTCCCCTCTTTGGTGTAGGTGGTGAGTCAAAGATGGACAATATCAACATCGCTCAGATTGGAGTGGGTGCGCAGGGCCAGGTGCTTATGCAATCACTGATGAAACTTCCCGGTCTCAACGTGGTGGCTGTTTGTGACATTTGGGAAAGTTTTAATTTGAAGCGTGGTATAGGCCTCTGGAGAAAGAGCGGGCAAAAGCCGACTCCATACACGGACTTCAGGGAGATGCTGGATAAGCAGCCGGACCTCGATGCGGTGTTTATCGCCACGCCTGACTTCTGGCATGCACCGATGACCAATGCCTGTCTCGAGGCGGGAATTAATGTTTATTGCGAAAAGATGATGTCCAATACGCACGAAGGTGCGGTATCCATGGTTCGCACAGCTGAGAAAACAGGTAAACTTCTGCAGATCGGCCACCAGCGTCGAAGCAATCCCCGCTATCAGTTTGTTAAGAAGCATCTCATAGATGATAACCAGCTCTGTGGTCGTATCACCAACGTAAATGGGCAGTGGAACCGCGCGGTTACCGAACCGCTTGGATGGCCGGAAAAATATGCTATCTCCGATGATATTCTCAAGGAGTTTGGGTTTGAAGGCATGCACCAGTTTCGCAACTGGCGTTGGTTCAAAGGCCTTGGTGGAGGACCCATTTCAGACTTGGGTGCTCACCAGATCGATATCTATGGCTGGTTCCTCGGCGCGAATCCCAAGGCGGTTACCGCGAGTGGGGGAGCTGATTATTACGACAGTTTGGAATGGCATGATAACGTGATGGCTATCTATGAGTTCGATACAGCTCAAGGACCTGTGAGAGCGTTCTATCAAGTCCTCACAACCACCAGTGCTGGTGGTGGATACTTCGAATACTTCATGGGTGACCAGGGCTCGATCAAAATGTCCGAGAACCCGAAGTATACCACTGTTTTTCGTGAAGCAAGTGCACCTGACTGGAACAAATACGTCGAACAAGGGTTCCTAAAGAAAGAAGGAGCAAATAACGTGAGACCTTGGGAAATTCCATTACCAGTGAGACAAGAAAAATCATCTACCGTAGATGTGCGCGAAACCGCTGCTCTGGATGCGTTCGCGGTAAATGCGACTTTGGAGGGCTATATTCACCAGCCTCACATTGAAAATTTCCTTAACACCATCCGTGGCGAAGACACGTTGAATTGCCCCGGCCATGAAGCACTTCAGTGTGAAGCGGCTGTTTTGAAGGTTAATGAAGCGATCGAAGCGGGTCGTCGACTCACCTTTACTGATGAAGATTTCCATGCATAACTCTATGAAAAATATAGTACGTATTATCACGGCTTCCGTATTTATTGGAGCCTACTTGTTCTCGCTCACCGCTGCTCAGGCGGAGAAGGCTTTAGAGCTTGAGCTCCCAAAACCTAAATTCTCAGGTACGCCGGTTCCAATTAAAGGAATCTCGCATTTGGAAAAAACCACCATAGGAGAGCGGCCTGCAATTATGGTTCCTGATGACGTGGAAAATGTCTCCGAAGGCAAAGAAGTTACCTCCAGTGACGATTGGCCTATCATCGGCGAACTCGAGTTCCTTACAGACGGGGACAAAGACGCTGACGAAGGTTACTACGTTGAGCTGGGTCCTGAACTGCAGTGGGTGCAAATTGATTTGGAAGAATCTAAGGAGATCTTTGTTATCGCTCTCTGGCACTACCATTCACAAGCGCGTGCTTACCACGACGTGATTGTCCAGGTGTCTGACGATGCCGAGTTTGGAAGCGGAGTAAAAACCGTCTTTAACAGCGATCACGACAACTCAGCTGGTCTCGGTAGAGGTGGAGATAAAGCCTATATTGAAACTCACGAAGGCAAGGTTATCGATGCCAAGGGAGTCAAGGGCCAGCACGTTCGCTTTTACTCACAAGGCAATTCTACCGATACCATGAATCATTACATCGAAGCACAGGTATTCGGTCGTTAATTTAGATTCATCGATTTTCAAAAACCCCGTGTCAAAAGGCGCGGGGTTTTTTCTGTACTACTTGGACTTAGAGCATTTAACTGTTGGTAGTCGTAATTTTCCTAAAATTGGTAGGGCTCGATCGCCGAGCGAGCCGTCCTGAAATCGACGGTTTATGGCGTTTCGAGGAACGAACAGACGGAAGCAACAACCGACCTGAATCAGCGACTGTTTTTAATAAAAATGCTCCGATCACGAACTAAACACTTCCCGTTCTTTTTCCAGAGATGCCAACGCTTCTTCCTCCGATATGGAATTAGGAGGTGTGAGTAGACTTACGACTACGCAACAGATGCTGGAAACCACGACCGAGGGAATTGTCACTCCACCAAAGTAGGCTTTCCATGCTGGCACAAAGATAACGATGAGCGCGGTTGCTGATCCGGTAACGAGGGCAGCTACTCCGCCCTGCCAGGTACTTCGTTTCCAGAATTTCCCAAACATACAGCAGACGAACATTCCACTCATCACGATGCCAACCATGTTTTTGATGTAGTCGAAAATGTTGTCGGACAACATGGAGAAAAGTACGGCGAATACGGATGTGATGGTTGCGCCATATCGTGAGTAGGTGATGGCCTTTTCTTTGGGTGGCATTTTACCCGTCAGCAAAATAAAGACATCGCGCAACAGAATGGAGGTCCCTGCAATCGCATCGGAGCTCGCAGAGGATATCACCGCGCTTAATCCTGCGATGAGAACAATAATACCTATACTGGCCGGAAGGATCTTTGTCACCAGTTCCGGAAACGCCTGGTCCGCTCGTGCGATATCCGGAATCAGGTTGAATGCGGTGATTCCAACTATGACCGGGATAACCGCGAACAACAGATACAACAGTGCTGAGATATAGAAACTCTTTTGCACGGTTTTCTTATCTTTTGAGGAGTAGATGCGCTGACGAAAGGAAGGCACGGTAGCGGTGCTGATGAATATGCTGAGAGCCACTGTCAGAGATGCCAAAAACTGATTGGAATCCAGGAAGGTGAAATACCGGGCATTGAACAGCACGTCTGCGTTGTTCCAGGCATCGATTTTATTAAGACAGAGAACTCCCATCAAAATGAATCCGAAAAACAGAATCACCGCCTGAATCGTGTCTGTCCAAACCACAGCCGTGTAGCCGCCGATGATCACATAAATGGTAAACCCGGAAGCGACTATGATCTTCGCTGTAGTCATGTCGATTCCCGCTACCCAATTCAGGTAAAGGCTGCCTCCCAGTATGTGCGTGCCCAACCAGCCAACCGAGGCAAAGAAAATGGCCACACCAACGATGCCTTTTATCAAACGGTTTCCACCGTAGTAAAACGACATCTCCTCCGAGAAGGTCATGAACTTGTACTTGCGAACATCAGCAAAAAACTTCGCCAAAAAGAACAGACCTGCGGCACCCCCAATGGCAAACAACGCACCCGCCCATCCGAGCGAGTAAGCTTTGCCCACTGCTCCCATGCTTGAGCCGGTTCCAACCATCGTGGCGATCGTGGTTCCGAGCACCAACAAAAAAGGCACTTTTCGCCCACCCAATAAAAAGTCATCTCCCGACTTCTGCCCGCGGGACACCCACCAGCCCAGCACAACCATGCCGAGCATATAAAAGCCGAAGATGATAAAAAAGAGATCTTTGTTAAAGGCGGTTTCTACAGTCATTGGGAAGCGTAGGAAATGAGTTGGTAGTTGGATTGATAAAGGACCAAAGCGTGGATACTCGGAGATTTTGGGACTAAAACTATACAATCAATCTTTGGCCACGCCTAAAATCACCGTTCCAGAAGAGATCGGCAGCAAGCTGCCTTCCTACTAAAAAGATGCGACCTCATCTGTAGGAAGGTAGCTTGACCCTGTTCGAAAAGCCGCTGGTTGTCCGTAAAATGCGCATGATAAAGTTTTGGAAAACCAG
>JAQBYJ010000038.1 GCA_027622555.1 Verrucomicrobiota bacterium | reverse complement strand
GTCTGCTCCCGACAAAGTGATTTTGGCTAGTTTGATGAAAGCGCGGAGTTCAGTCAGCAATGGTTGGCTGGCCGATCGATTGGGGATGGGACGACCGGCATCGGTGAGCCAGTATGTTGGACGATTGGAGTTGATAAAAGGCGAGGCGTGGAAGAAAAAGGAAAGAATTCTGTCAATAATGAAGATATGACCCCGTTATTTCTATCCACCGATTTCGGATTACGAGGAGGAAGCAGCCGGCTCACCTGGTCCCGGACACGCCACTGCAACGATACCTCACACTCGGGTAACAATCGCTCCAACTCCGCCGCCTGTTGCTTCCAATCCATTAAACCGCCAGACATTGAAATCACCTCAAGTGCTACTCAACGCTTTTAACAGCAGTTAATTCTGAGGGTTAGACCAGCTTGAGACCTACCTCAACTTGACCAACAAATCTTTACTCTCCACCTGATCACCGACTTGAACTTCGATCTGATCGACGATGCCGTCGACTTGGGCATAGACAGTTGTCTGCATCTTCATCGCTTCAAGGATGGCAAGCTTCTCACCTTTTTTAACCTGATGACCGACAGTAACCGTGACACTGCTGACCATGGCTGGGATAGGTGCACCGACTTGTTTGAGGTCGGCACTATCGGCCTTGGTACGACGTTTGGTTTCCGTCTTCGCAGACTTATCGGCAATTACACATTCGCGAGCGCGACCATTAAGTTCGAAGGTCAAAACACGCTGTCCGTCTTCGTCGGCATCACTGACGTAAATGAGTTTAACGATGAGCGTTTTTCCCTCAGCAATCTCGACAGAAATTTCTTCACCTGGTTGCAATCCGTAAAAGAAAGTAGGCGTTGGAACTACATCGGCTTCGCCTAATTCCTTAGTGAGCTTTACGTAGTCCTTAAACACCTGTGGGTACATCAGGTATTGGTAAAGCTCGTCGTCACTGCAGCTTGAAAGTCGAGTGATTTGAGTAACCTCTTTTCGAGTTTCATCCAGGTCCACCTTCTCTGCCCGAGAACCTGGTCGACCTCGAAATGCTTTGCGATCACCAAGGACGACTTTCTGAACTTTCTTGGGCCATCCTCCGGTCGGTTGGCCGAGTCCACCCGAAAGCATATCGACGACCGATTCAGGAAATGAGGTTCCAGGCTCGAGGTTTACGAGGTCAGCCGGCTCAACACCCTTGGTTAGTAGGAACATGGAAAGGTCGCCCACCACTTTACTACTGGGTGTTACCTTAACGATGTCGCCCAGGATCTGGTTTACTTCTTCGTAGTAACGAACCACTTCAGGCCAGCGAGCGCCGAGACCCAGGGCTCGCGCTTGTTCACGCAAGTTGGTGTATTGGCCACCAGGCATTTCGTGTTTGTAAACTTCGGCAGTTCCGAATTTGGGACTGGTGTCGAAAGGTTCGTAAAATTGCCTGACCGCTTCCCAGTAAATGGAAAGTTCGTTGAGGTAGTCCAAGTCCAATTTGGTGTCGCGCGAATCGCCGCGCATGGCATTCACAATCGAGTTGAGGTTCGGCTGGGCGGTTAGGCCAGACATCGAAGAAATAGAAAGATCAACTACGTCCACGCCGGCTTCAGCGGCTTTAATAATAGAGGCGGAGGCAATTCCGCTTGAATCGTGGGTGTGGAAGTGGACGGGAATGCCGATCTCTGACCGAAGTTCTTTTATCAGCTTAAAAGCAGCTCTGGGATGACAGAGGCCTGACATATCCTTAAGCGCCAGAACATGAGCTCCCATCGATTCCAGCTCCTTGGCAATCTTGATGTAGTAATCGAGCGTGTACTTGTCGCGCCTCTTATCCAGAATGTCGCCGCTATAGCAAACGGTTGCCTCACAGACTGATTTCGTGTCGTTGCGAATGGCATCCATCGCCACCTTAAGATTCGGCAAGTAGTTGAGCGAATCGAACACGCGGAAGATATCCATGCCGGATTCCGCGGAATGTTTCACAAAGCCACGAATGACGTTGTCCGGATAATTTGAATAGCCCACTCCATTGGCTCCGCGCAAAAGCATTTGAAAACAGATATTGGGAATCCGTTCGCGAAGATCGCGCAACCGTTTAAACGGATTCTCCTGCAGAAAACGCATGCAGGTGTCGAAGGTCGCCCCACCCCAGCATTCCAAGCTGTAAATATTGTGAGCACGTTGAGAGATACTGTCTGCTACTGCCAACATGTCATAGCTGCGCATCCGGGCCGCGAGTAAGGACTGGTGCGCATCGCGCAAAGTCGTATCCGTAACTAGCAAGCGTTTTTGCTTCCGTGTCCACTCAGCGAACTTTTCCGGTCCGTGCTGTAGTAAGTAATCTCGAGTACCTTTTCGTTTTTTCGCCTTGGGATCGTAGTTAGGAATGATGACCGGAAGATCCATGGCCGGCACCGGCCGACCTTTGACCTGGGAATTTCCGTTAACTATGGTTTCGCCGAGCAGTTTTAAAAGTTTGGTCGCTCGGTCACGACGGCGTTTGAATTTAAACAACTCGGGAGTTGTATCGATCAGAGTAGTCGTCGCTTTACCGGAAGTGAATGACTGATGGTGTATGACGTTTTCAAGAAACGGAATATTGGTCTTCACACCGCGAATACGCATTTCGCGCAAGGCGCGGTCCATCCGTTGTATTGCCAGTTCAAAAGATCCAGCCGAAGCGGTCAGCTTAACCAAGAGAGAATCGTAGAAAGGCGTAATAACAGAACCGGTATCACCCATCGCTCCGTCCAAACGGATTCCAAATCCTGCAGCACTTCGGTAGTTCACTATTTTCCCATAATCCGGCGCAAAATTCTCCTCAGGATCCTCAGTAGTTACCCGCGCCTGGATGGCAAAACCGTTTCGTGCTATGTCATCCTGTTGAGGAATTCCTACTTCCTGACTAAACAGCGTATGTCCTTGAGCAATCAACACCTGGCTGCGAACAATATCGATTCCCGTAATAACTTCGGTCACCGTATGCTCCACCTGGATGCGTGGGTTCATTTCGATGAAAAACCATTCGTGCGTGTCTAGATCGAGGAGGAATTCCACCGTTCCTGCACTGTAGTAGCCAATCGATTTTGCGATTTTAACCGCTGCATCACACAGCTCATGTCGAACCTTTTCCGGAAGGCCTACCGAAGGAGCGATCTCGATAACTTTCTGGTGCCGACGCTGGACAGAACAATCGCGTTCATGCAGATGGACAACGTTGCCCTTCTTGTCCCCCAGAATCTGAACTTCGATGTGCTTGGCTCGCCCGATGTAGCGTTCGAGAAATACGGCCGAATTTCCAAATGCTCTTTCCGCTTCGCCTTGAGCTTCTTCAAGCAAGGACTTCAGGTTTTTCGGATCCTTAACAATCCGCATTCCACGGCCACCGCCACCAAAGGCAGCCTTGATGATGAGTGGGAAACCAATTTTCTTAGCTAGTTTTGCGGCCTTGGCTGGATCACTTATAGGATCAGGCGTTCCTGGGAGGGTTGGCACATTTGCCTCATCGGCGATCTTGCGGGCCTCGATTTTGTCACCCATGCGGCGTAACAAATCTGAGCTGGGCCCCACAAATGTTATCCCGTTTTCTTCACAGGCCTCAGCAAATTCAGCATTTTCTGAGAGAAATCCATAGCCCGGATGGATGAGATCCACCTTTTTGCTTTTAGCCAGATCAATGATACCAGGCACATCCAGATAAGCCGCGACTGGCCCCTTGCCCTTGCCTACCAGGTAAGCCTCATCCGCTTTGAACCGGTGAACACCCAGTCTGTCCTCATTCGCGTATACAGCTACCGTCCGGTAACCCAATTCAGTGGCACTTCGAAAAATCCGGACAGCGATTTCACTACGGTTGGCAGCAAGTAACTTCTTCATGGAAAGGTGATAATCTTAAAAAAGTGGAACCGGTAAAAATGGAGCCAAGACCAAGCGTGTCAATAAGGACACGTCTTGAGGCCACGAAAATTTCTTTAATACATCCACATTGGAACCCATGGATTCCAATAGAGCGTGTAACCGGCATAGATCGTACTAGCCAGACTCACACATAATAAGTAGATCTTCGCAAACGGGTGGATGCTGATGTTGTGTCGGTAGGCCTGGATCACTTTAAACAAACCAGTCAAAGCAAGGGCCACAAATATCCATTCAACCAAATACAAAGATGAGCTGAGAATAGTCATGTTTCCGAAGTGATCAAACGTACGTTGGTTGGACGTTACAATAAACGCGAAGATCGCAAAACTCACGATAAGGAACACAACTGCAATGGGTGGAATCAAACGCACACCCCAATTCTGCACAACTTTTTGCTGCATATTGTTATCGTGCACTTTCGTATATTTCCTAATCATCATTCCAATTCCGTATACGGGAAATAGAACCAGGGAGGATACCATCAGCACCACACACAAGACTGCCAGAATAAATTGCCCCCATGCACTGAATCCAGACACTTTAACTCGGGTACCAAAAGCACCATTCTGATAATAGCGCTTACCATCCTCATTCTCAAAAAATACCACAGTGGCCATCCACTTCTTACCAGCTCGATATAAGCCGCCTTCCACCGGAGTGAGCTCGTGACCACCTCCGGGAATACCCATTACCTTAAAATGCCCTTCCCGAGCAGTTATCCTAAAAAATGGAAGACGCTCAAACGCAAAAGAAAACTGATTTCTAGTAGTAGCCGGAGAATTTCTCTACATCTCCCTGGTCCAATTCAACATCAGCCGGGAGCTCTGGATTTTCGATCCCATCCATTAGATAATCAGAAATGCGCTTGTTCAATTTCCCAAGGGCGCCGCTTGCTTTATTGATCATAACCACAAAGCCGACTCCAAGTTCAGGCTGATAGGTCAGGTCAGCGACAAAACCCATCATACCTCCATTGTGACCCTGCCAAACAAAACCATTATTGGTCTTGGTGTAATTATTAAGTCCATAACCGTCGTATAATCCATTTTGAGCGGCGAGTGTGGTCAGCGGTGTTTCCATGCGCTCTATACTTTCCGCTGATAAGACTTGCTTACCCTCATGGACTCCGCGGTTAAGATACATTCGAACCAATTGGGACATTTCACGAGCCGACGCATTAATGCTACCTGACGGCCGCATGATAATGTGCCAATAGTCGACCGGCTTCGGGTTTTTCTTACTTCCTTCATAACCAGTGGCGATCAACTCTTCAACTTCTGGTGTCAGAAAGTAGCTCGCCGTATACATTCCCAAGGGATCGAATAATTCGTCCTGAACAAAATCTTCAAATGTTTGACCAGTTACTTTCTCAAGTACGTAAGCTGCGAGCGGAGGATTTGCATTGCTGTAAGTAGCAAAAGTGCCTGGCTTCCAGCGACTGCTTCTTGAGCGAGGGTTAAATGCATAAGCGTCCTTTAAAGAAATGTTCGGTTCGGCCAATGCGTACTCATTGAAATGTAAATCGTCAAAACCAGTACTATGCTCAAGTAAGTGAACCAATTTAATAGGATGAGTCTCACTCCAACGATTCTTGAACGAAATGTCAGGTGCATGTTCAAGTAAGGTATCTTGCAAATCCAAAAGCCCATCTTCCTGCAATTTCAGCATAGAAAGGGAGACAAACATTTTGCTGATGCTGCCGATACGGAACAGGGTATCCTCATCAGCCTTACGGCTACTTTCCAGGTCTGCCAAACCCATGCCGCCTATCCAGATGTCCTCATCCTTGGAGACTATTCCTATCCCAGCCCCTGGAACCTTCTCTTCTTCCAGAATTTCTTTCAGATCAACCAGCAACTTTTCGAGCGTATCTGACTCGGGTGTTTCTTCGTCCCGCACTCGGCTATCTTTATCTATAAGGGTGGCATCTGATGGATCAGCCGTTGACTCCTCCTGGCCCACCACAGGGAAAGCTGGATTGGATAGAATTATTAGGAGGAAAGAAAAGAAGAACCTGAGACTTTTCATAAGAAGCGTGGTTTTTTTTAAGGCGATTCGGAAAGTTCGTTTATTAAACCAAACAAACAACACACTCCAATATTCGGAAGTTTCGAATGATTTTCAATATCCACTTTTGTCGGTTTCCTTGCCAGATTTTCGAAAAGTACAGCTTTTTTAATAGGACCTGTAAGCTACTTACTTTTTCTTGCTGCAATGAAAGTGCCAGTTGCCAAGAAATGATTGAACTCCAGAATAAAACTTTCGGGATGAAACAATTGTACCGCATACAAGAATGAAAAGGATGTTGGTAATAGTACTTATTGCAGCTCTTCCTTTGGATGCAGAAGTAAAGGTAGCTATTGTACAATATTCAATCCAGGACCCAGATTCCGTTGGTGTGGATGCTGATCGAATGGAAGCCTTTGTGCGAGAGGCTGCAGACAATGGTGCTGATCTGGTTGTCACGCCTGAGACCGCCTTTTACCGCTACTCACCATGGGAGCAAAACGGCGTAACGATGCTTGAGCTCGCGAATGAATTCGAAAACTTGACCACAAGGTTTTCTTTACTGAGCAAAGAACTGGGAGTCATGTTGGTTATGGGGTTAAGAGAACCTTCCGGGGACCAGATCCAGGCTGTTTATAATACGGCGCTATTCTTTGATACTCACGGCGAGATTCTGGGTCGTCATAGAAAAATGAATCCATCCAATGATGAAAAGAAGTGGACCAAACCAGGGGAATCCTCCATGGGCGATGCCACACCATTCACCACTCCTTTAGGTCAAGTTGGCATGCTCATCTGCAAAGACATGGACAACTCACTGGGTTGCAAAAGCTGTCCCGATTGGGATGTGCGAATTGCCCAACGCAAAATGGATCTTTTCATCGGCGTAAACGGAGACAGCTCACATGGCTGGACAAAGGTGGTTCGTGGAAGCCAGATAGCGAATTGTTACGGAGTTGGAGCCAACCTGGCTCAAGGATCTTACGAAAAAGATCTTCGAGGAAACAGCGGTTTCGTGACACCACAAGGCGAGATCATTCAAGAGGCCGGCATTGGCGAAAAGATCATTTATCAAATTCTGCCACTCACTAAGAAGGACATGCCGCTCAAAGAAAAGTAGCTAACTTCGAATTGAAAATAATGAGAAACGATTAACAGGTCAGATCGCTCTGACAATCAATGTCTCTGAGAAATTGATCGGATTCCATTTCCACCTCCACGACCTTTTCCGCAGCTGACAACAGAACACGTTTTGCTCCTGAATCTCCGCTCAATTTTATCAGCTCTTTTTGAAAGAAACTGGGAAAGATCACCGGATGACCTCTTATGTGGTTGTGAATTGGCAAAACGATGGATTGGCCCTTATGATCGAAAAAGGCAGCGATTAATTTTCGGATGTTATTTGCCTCAATAAAAGGAAGATCCCCGAGGCAAACCAGGAGACCCGAATAAGCACTGGAATCAACAACCGAGGCTCCGAACGAAAGGGACCGTCCCATTCCTTCTGCCCATTTCTCATTCCGAACCAACTCAACTTCGTACCCGCAAAGTAATGACCCGACTACTTCGTGATTAGCACCCGTCACAACAATGGTTTTGTCCGCCCCGACACCTGCGATGACATTAACAACCCGTTCAAGTATCGAAACTCCACCAACTTTCGCCAACAGTTTGTCTTCGGATCCAAAGCGCCTAGATTCACCAGCAGCGAGAATGATGGCGCAAACAGGGAGAACGGATTCAGATTTATTTCCCTCTGTCATCGAAAATCGGCATAGCAGGAGGCTCGAGCCCTACCCTTTTGCGCTTTCTGTGGTTACTCCTCTTTCGTTTGCCCGAACAGCGTTTTTAGCCATTACCATCTCAGCAATAATACTGATCGCGATTTCAGCAGGTGTCGTGCTCCCAATATTTAGACCAACAGGTCCGTGCATGCGTGCCAATTCGTCCTCACCAAATCCTTTTTCTGCTAATCGCTTCAAGCGAGCCTCGTGGCTTCTCTTACTTCCAAGAGCTCCAATATAAGCAGCATCACTTTTTAGAGCTATCTCCAATGCCTGATCGTCGATCTTCGGATCGTGGGTCAGCATAACGACACTATCGAAAGGTCCCAGTCGGATATTTGAGAATGCGACTTCCGGCCATTCTTGAATCAAATGATCCGGGGCTGTTTCAAAACGCTCTTCTTGCGCAAAGCTCTCCCGAGGATCGATTACGATCGTCTGGTAATTGAGCGCTTTGGCAAAATGAACCAGGCTGAGCGAAATATGTCCTGCACCAATTATAAATAAACGATAAGGCTGAGAGATTAAACGCAGGAGCACTTTGGAATCACTTTCCAGAACTTCATGCGTATGTCCTCCAGCAGCCATTATACCTTTCGCCTGATCAATTGTCCCAGACTCCCAATCGACTAGATCCCCGGTAATGGCCCCATCCTCAAGCATCAGCGCCTGCTTGCCTTCCCCGCTCAACCAAACCCCTGTACCGTGCGATTCGTGCAAGTCGACCAAGACTCTGACAATCTCCGCATCATGACGGAATCGCTCCACTCTTACACCGATCTTGCCGCCACAGGAAAAAGCAACCTCCCAGGGAAACCCCTGACTCGGTCCATACTCGGCCCAACGGGTCTTGCCATCGGCGGCGCAGGCCACGGCCATTTCAATAACCTCGGTTTCAATGCAACCTGCACTGACCGATCCTATAAACTGTTTTCCATCCTCAGAAATGGCCAATACAGACCCAATACCTCTGGGAGACGGATTGCGCGCACTCACAACCGTCGCGAGAGCAAACGTTTGTCCGGATTCTATCCAGGGTTTCAATTGTGACCAAATTTCGTGCATAGGGAACTTTCAGACTTTGACTTCATCAAAGCAACTTAGTTTGATTCTCAAAACTTTTCTTCAATCCACCCTATGGCAACAATACAAATTAACGTAAACGGGGATAATCGCACGATCAGCGATATCGATCCCTCCACTCCCCTACTTTGGGCCTTACGAGATCACCTCGGCATGGTCGGTACTAAATTCGGCTGCGGCAAAGGCCTTTGCGGGGCCTGCACCGTTCACTTGAATGGAACAGCCATTCGCTCCTGCAGCACCCCGGTTTCCTCGGTAGACGGATTGTCCGTTACAACGATCGAAGGATTGGCCCAGGATGAAGATCATCTCCACCCCTTGCAAGAAGCCTGGATGGAACACGATGTTCCCCAATGCGGTTATTGCCAAGCTGGACAGATGATGAACGCAGCTTCCTTGCTAAGCGTAAACCCAAAGCCATCGGACGCTGATATCGACAACGCCATGGCAGGAAATATTTGCCGCTGCGGAACTTACACCCGCATCCGCAAAGCCATTCACACCGTAGCCAGAAACGGAGGTGTAGCATGAAGCACGATATTTATAGTTACGACTTGATTCCCGATGTGGATATGCCGGCCGAATTTGTTGAACGCCATAACCAGATAGGCTCGGATTCGTTTGAAGCAGCCAGTCTGCACTTGCCACGCCGGCAGTTCTTGAAACTCTCAGGGATCGCAGGTGGGGGACTCGTCCTGGCGTTCATGCTGGGAGGACGCTCCAAATCTGAAGCAGCTCACCACCAAAACAGCGAACAAGCCTTCTCACCGAACGCTTTCGTTCAAATCAAGCCGGACGGCACCATCGTAATAGCCGCGAAAAACCCGGAAGTTGGCCAAGGAGTTAAAACCTTTTTACCCATGATCGTGGCAGAGGAACTGGAAGTTCCCTGGGAGTCCGTGACGGTCATCCAGTCAGAAATCGATAAAGATCGATTTGGCGCTCAATCCGCAGGTGGTTCCCAATCAACTCCACGCAATTGGGACCCGCTTCGTCAAGCAGGTGCTGTGGCAAGGACCATGCTCGTCGCCGCTGCAGCCAACGAATGGGGAGTCGATGCTTCCAAGTGCAATGCTGATCAAGGTTTTGTGGTTAATAAAGCCAACGGAAACAAACTCAGCTATGCAAAGCTGGCATCAAAAGCCGCCACCCTTGACGTGCCGGATGCCAGTTCAGTCAAACTCAAGGAACGCAGTGAATACAAACTGCTGGGAAAATTTATCCCCGGTGTGGACAACCTCCAATTGGTCACCGGCCAGCCACTGTTTGGCATAGATCAACAACTTCCTGGATTGCTTTACGCCGTCTATGTGAAGTGTCCAAGTTTTTATGGGAAAGTGAAACGCGCAAACCTGGACGAGGTAAAAAATCTTCCAGGAGTCACCGATGCATTCATCGTTGAAGGGAATAGTGTCGATGGAGAGCTAAGCCCCGGTGTGGCCATTGTGGCAAAAACCACCTACCAGGCCTTTCTCGCTGAGAAAGCCTTGCAAGTTTCCTGGGACAAGAGTTCAGCCTCCAACGAATCGTGGGGGGACTTCAAGGAAATGGCAAAAGACCTGACTTCCAGGCCTGGTCCAGTGACCGAGGAAACCGGCAGCATGGACGAAGCCATTAAATCAGCCAAAAAGGTTGTGGACGGTTTCTATACCTATCCGTTCCTCTCCCACTCCAACCTGGAACCTCAAAACTGCACTGCCTGGTTTCATGGTGGCAAAATGGAGTTCTGGGCTCCAACCCAAACACCTCAGGCAATCGCTGGCGCCGTTTCCAGAATCTTGGGAATTGAAGAGAAAAATGTCATCGTCAATCAAGTTCGCGGTGGTGGTGGATTTGGCCGTCGACTCATAAATGATTTCGCCTGTGAAGCTGCTGCTGTTGCTCACAAAGTAAATGCTCCGGTCAAACTTATGTGGAACCGCGAGTCTGATATG
Source organism: Verrucomicrobiota bacterium (assembly GCA_027622555.1). NCBI lineage: Bacteria > Pseudomonadati > Verrucomicrobiota > Verrucomicrobiota bacterium. The sequence continues at coordinate 33,816 of JAQBYJ010000038.1, read as the reverse complement.
GCTCACGACTTTTACCGCGTCGGAGGATTCCACAACATGAAGGGAACCTTGGACTCGAAAGGCAAATTAACCGGGCTTCAGGACCGCACGCTTGTATTCACCAATAAAAGCGATGGGAAGCCCGTCCGGGGCGGCAACATACGCGCCGGAAATATTCAGGCTCCGGAAATCCCCAATGTTAGAATCGAAACTCACGAAGTTCCCTTAACCGTTCCTTGCGGTTGGTGGCGCGCACCTACTTCCTGCTCTGTCGCCTGGGTTTTTCAAAGTTTCATTCATGAGATGGCCACCGCCGCCGGAAGGGACCATCTGGAATTCCTACTTGAACAATTCGGCGAACCCCAATGGCTGGGTAATAAGAGTGCTCGGGACTTCAATACCGAACGAGCCATCAACGTCACCAAGGCAGCAGCCAAGAAAGGCAACTGGGGTAAAAAAATGAAAAGCGGTCAAGGCCGTGGACTCTCGTTCTACTTCAGTCACCTTGGATACTTTGCGGAAGTGGCAGAAGTCACCGTTGATAGTTCCAACAACGTCAAAGTCGATCGCGTGGTGGTTGCTTGCGACGTCGGGATGCTACTCAATAAGAGTGGCGGCGAAAACCAGGTTGAAGGCTCTGTGGTTGACGCCATCAGCACGCTGGCCAACCAGGAAATCACCTTTGAAGAAGGGGCCGTTAAAGAACAAAACTTCGACGACTATCCACTTCTAAGAATGCCATCCCATCCGGAAATAGAAATCGAATGGCTAACCACAGATCATTCACCGACAGGCCTGGGTGAACCCGCCTTCCCACCGGCGGTAGCCGCTGTCACGAATGCGATCTTTGCCGCAACAGGAAAGCGAATCCGCACCATGCCCATCTCAAAGGAAGGGTTCAGGATTGTTTAGAAATGGTAGCAGCGGATTTTACAGAGCCTTTCGATAGGTTTTATGCCGTGAACATTTTGGAGATACGATCACGGTGCGTTGTCTGGTCGGCTGTTGTTAAAGACTGATTGATATCAAACCCAAAAACATTCGATAGAGTCGCGATTAAAATTGCTCCTACATGCAAGAAACAGGATTTTGTAGGAGCAAACTTGTTCGCGACCCAAATAGTCATCCAATGAAAGTCCTCTCCTCCTTCATCAAATCATTCTATTTCATAACTCTACTAGCCACGGTCCAACCGTTTCTCCCAACTCTAGGAGCCGCGGAAATAGATGGTTTTTGGAAATTCACTGATACTTCCATTCAGAAAATCGGCAAACATATCAGGGCTTCGAATAGCGAAGCGCAGGATGCCGAGGAATCCATAGACTCCTACCGCAACCATATAAGAGAATTCCAATTATCAGGAACGAACGAAATTAAGATCAGGCTGATTCAATTCAAAAAATTGGATGACAGATATCCGCGATTCATTCGGGAATTTGATCTCAAATACCAGGAGACGGCGGAAGGCACTTTTTCGATCTCGAGTGAGAACAAGGACCTTTTCTCGGGTCAAATCAAGGGTCAGACCATGTATATTGATGACGCTGGCAGTGGAAATAAATTGGAGCTGAAAAAATTGGGCAAAGGCGAAATTCCTTACACCGACGAAAAGCCTTACCTGCCACAAAAACTGGATAAGAATCCCAAAGTCAGAAAGTTAATCGAACCCATTTATCCGCCAAACCTGAAGAGCCGGGGAATCGGGGGCACCGTAGAACTCAAGTTCATGGTGAATACCGATGGTAGAACCTCTGAAGTTCAAATCGTAAGTTCTCCACATCCCAATTTAAGCAAAGCCGCTATTGACGCCATTCTAGCCAGTACCTTCAGACCAGGCGAAATCGATGGACGGGCCGCGCGAAGCCAAATAAAGATTCCCATAACCTTTCGCTGACGAAATCCATTTAAATCTGACATGCTACCCATCGTACAAATATCTCTGGATATAGTTGATATCGCCGAGGCCCTAAAAACTGCCGAAATGGCCATGAGGGCCGGAGTCGATTGGCTCGAGGCAGGGACCCCTTTAATCATTGCCGAAGGCATGCACGGAGTTCGAGCCTTGCGCAGCCGGTTTCCCGACACGCCCATTGTGGCAGACCTGAAAACCATGGACGGTGGCTGGCTCGAAGCCGAAATCATGGCCAAAGCGGGAGCAACTCAGGTGGTAGTCATGTCACAGGCTCACGATGAAACGATACGCTGTGTAGTCAAAGCCGGCAGGGATCTGGGAATCGAAGTGATGGGTGACAATCTTGGTAGCGCGAATATGGTCGACGGTGCCAAGCGACTGGCCGACCTGGGATGTGATTATGTAATCCACCACATCGGTTACGACGAACGCCGAGGAATCGCCGCGCGGGGAGAACGCATGCCCAATCCGCTCGACGAACTGCGCGCCATTGTTCAAGCGGTTCATGTACCCGTTCAGGCAGTCGGAGGACTAACCATCGAACAGGCCATAGCTACTCCGAAATACGGAGCTCCCTTGGTCGTTCTTGGTGCGCCACTGACCATAGATGCAGATTCCTTTAAAACAGCAGACGGCAACATTGAAGAGTCTCTACGCCTCATTTGCGACAAGGTTCATGCATTTGGAGATGTGGTAATAAAATAGAACTCGCACAACGTCCAAACTTTGTAATTCTAGTGACGTAATCTAGCTGATTTACGCCAGAAAACAGGTAGGCCTGTTTTACCAAAATCGCCGTTTCATCGGCAGCTCGCTACCAATTCATTATCAATTCTCGCTTCTCACTTATATACCATGCTTTTCCCAGCAGTCGTTAACTACGAAAACAAAAAAGGTGCCGTAGAACTCCGCGAAATAGACAAACCTGTCATCGGAGAAGATGACGTTCTGCTACAGGTAAAAGCGGTCAGTGTTTGCGGAAGTGACTTGCACCAATGGGAGGCGATGCACAGTTGGCCGGTAAATTACCCGGTGGTTTTGGGTCACGAATTTGGTGGCGTAATTGCCGAAATGGGTAGCCGCGTCAAAGGCTGGCAGGAAGGCGATAAGGTGGTCAGTGAGACGGCTGCCGTCATCGACCCCAATAATCCTATGAGCCGCAAAGGACTTTATAACCTGGACCCTACGCGTCTGGGTTTTGGCTATGGTGTAAACGGAGCAATGACCGAATTTGTAAAAGTTCCTGCGCGCCTGCTACATACCATTCCCAAGGAGTTATCTTTTGAAAAAGCAGCGCTCACCGAACCTTGCTGCGTAGCCTACAATGCAGTTGTGAACCAATCTGATATTAAGCCAGGTGACCGCGTAGTCGTAATCGGACCAGGTCCCATCGGCCTACTTTGCGCTGCCATGGCGAAAATCTGTGGAGCCGAAGTAGCAGTCCTGGGTCTGGAATCGGATCGTAAGCGCTTACAGGTCGCTGAGCAGTATGGTTGCACGGCCCTTGTAAATGATCTCGACGAATGGGCGTTTGCCGGCGACGGACTCGGCGTTGACGGAGTCGTAGACGCCGCCGGAATTTCAAAGACCTTGAAAATCGCCCTCCGAATTACAAGACCGGCAGGCTGGATCAGTAAGGTTGGCTGGGGAAGTCAACCGTTGGACTTCAATCTTGATCCCCTCGTTGCCAAGGCCCTTACACTCCGGGGTAGCTTCAGTCACAATTGGCCTATTTGGGAAAGGGTTCTTGATCTGCTCGCAACAGGGCAACTAAATTTAGACCCCATCATTGGTGGCATTTGGCCTTTGGAAGAATGGCACACCGCTTTTGAAACCATGCACTCCGCAGAAATCGTTAAATCAGTATTAATCCCATGAGTTTAGCAAAATTAGATAACAAAGTAATCCTGGTAACCGGCGCCAATACCGGCGTGGGTGAACACACTGCCCGACTATGTATTGCGCAAGGCGCAAAGGTAGCCGTTCATGGCCGTCGCCCCGATGCTGTTCAGAAAATCGTAGACGAACTCGGACCCAACGCACACGGGGTCATAGGAAGTCTGGAAACGGAAGAGGATCCAGCGAAGGTGGTAGCCCAAACCATTGAGCATTTTGGTCGTTTGGACGGAATCGTAAATAATGCCGCAAGAACAACTCGTTCGCACTTCGAGAAAACAGATGTGGAATTCTTCGATAATATGATGGCTATAAATGTCCGCGCTCCATTCTTTATTATCCAGGCGGCGCTACCCTATCTTAAAGAAGCCAAAGGAAGCGTGGTGAATATAGGATCGATCAACGCCTTGGGAGGAGAACGCATGCTGGCCCCCTACAGTATTTCCAAAGGGGCGCTCCTTACCCTGTCGAAACACTTGGCGAATTTGTATGATAGAGATGCTATTCGTTTCACTCACATCAATCTTGGTTGGGTGCTCACTGAGAACGAATACAAAGTAAAAATTTCCGACGGGTTCCCTGAAGGCTGGCAACATGATGTACCCAAAATGATGGTTCCAAGTGGCAAGATGTCTAGTCCTGAGGAAGTGGCCAAAGTGGTAGCCTTCTGGCTCAGCGATGATTCCAGGCCATGGAACGGTACTGTGTTCGAGCTGGAGCAATACCCGTTTAAAGGCCGTATCCCTTCTTTGGACGCCGATTTCCTTGAAGGGAAAATGTAGCTCTAATCGATCTACATGGCAAAGCTTGCTGCATTTCCTAAAGCATGGATGGATTCACTCTGTATGGACGGATCCATGTCGCTCAATGAGTGGATTGATCTATCCGGAAAACTCGATGTGGATGGTCTCGAGTTCTACTGCGACTTTCTCGATCTAAAGAAGAAATCCGGATGGTCTGACTACCGAAAGAAAGTCGAAGACCAGGGGCGAAGTATTCCTATGCTGTGCTGTTCCCCTGACTTCACACATCCCGATAAAAGTTTTCGCCAAGAACAAATCGATAAAGAGAAAAACTGGATCGATATGTGCGGAACTCTAGGAGGTTCATTCTGCCGGGTCCTCTCAGGACAAAGACGCCCGGACGTATCCAGAGAAGATGGGATCAACTACGCGGTTGAATGCATAGAGGCGTGTATCCCGCATGCGGCAGACCAGGGCATTACCCTCATCATAGAAAATCATTACAAGGACAACTATTGGTCCTACCCGGAGTTTGCCCAACGTATGGATGTGTTTTGCGACCTGGTTGATCGCATCGACTCACCCCACTTTGGAGTCAACTACGACCCCAGCAACACCATCCTCGCGGGAGAAGATCCGCTCGAACTTTTAGAACGTGTAAAGCACCGCGTTGTTACCATGCACGCCAGCGACCGCTTTCTTCTCGAAGGAAACATCGAAGATCTCCGCAAAGAAGAAATGGACAGTGTCGGCTACGCCCAACGACTCAGTCACGGCGAAATCGGAAAAGGCCTCAATGACTACGATGCGATTTTCGGAACACTCAAGGAAGCTGGCTTCAATGGTTGGGTAAGCATCGAAGACGGCGTCGATGGCTTTGACCAAATGCAGCGAAGCGTTTCGTTTCTGCGTAAGAAGATGTCTGACTACTGGCCTGAGTGATATATTCTTTTGAACTGAGTATTTTTTCTACACTACGAAAAGCGCGAAATTACGCGAAAACGGTTTATTAGCGTTCATTGACGAATCGTTCGTATTCCGATTGAGGATAATGTCCGAAGTTGACTAATAGCCCAAGTTTTAAGCCGGTCGCCTTAAGGTAATTGATTATTTGAGCTCGATGTTCATCTGTTAGGTTTTTCACAGCTTTAATTTCGACTATTATTTTATCGAAACAAATAAAATCTGGTTTGTATCCCTGTTTTAGCTCTCTTCCCTTGTAACTCAGTTTCAAGTGTTCTTGTTCTACAAAAGGAATTAAAGAATCCAAAAATTCGAATCCCGCACATTCTTGATAAACAGATTCAAGAAACCCATTCCCCTTTTCTTTATATACTTCAAAACAAGCACCCATAATTCGGTAGCTTTCATTCTTGTACAAAATATCTTCACTCATGTTTTCGCGTAATTTTGCGTTTTTCGTAGTTATAATACTGTTCTCAATGCCAAACCAATCCGCCTTGTAAAGCAAAGCGAGCGAACTCCAAAGGCAACACCCTTCGATGACTCAGGTTCGTAGACGGTAAAGACGAATGAATCAGAAAGATACCAGAAAAGTGTGAAGGCAGTAGCCTATTCGGAAAAGATTGGTAGTTCAGAGCCGTTTACAGGCAAGGCATGCGCCAGGACCGTTGAACAGCACATTACCCTCAGTGAAAAGACACTTTCAAAGTATACTTGACCTACCCAACAAGACCAACATCTTGATGTCCTTCCTAAGTAAACGGAGAGATGCCAGAGTGGTCGAATGGGCCTGCTTGGAAAGCAGGTGTAGGGGTAACTCTACCGGGGGTTCGAATCCCCCTCTCTCCGCCAGCCTTCGCATAAAGCTTCGGATGGCACGCCACTCAATCAACAGAGGGGTGAAATGGGTTCAGTAAGTTTTACGTATTAGATTGCGAAGGATGCCCTTCGAAGCTTTAGCGTAGTAGGGCTTATTATGTATTACGTATACCGAATCCAGAGCATTAATTTCAGAGATCAATCTTATACGGGATTCTCCTCAGATTTGGAGAAAAGATTAGCCAAACATAATGCAGGAGGCAATAGGTCAACAGCGCCATTTCGCCCATGGAAATTAGTTTTTTATGCTGCTTTTGAAAAAAAAGAGTCTGCTTTGGATTTCGAAAAATACCTCAAGACTGGATCAGGGAAAGCATTTGCAAGGAAACGACTTTGGTTGAATAACGAGTAAGCCCCCCTTGCCTCGTTGCGTTGCTCCTCAGATGTCGCCTAACAGGCTCGAAACTCCGCCATTATCAAAGTCTACAACTAAAGTAGGCTTTTTTAATATTAGGAGATCAGTAAAGTTTCCGGGGGATGAGAACCCGGAATTGTTTTCTTGCGATCATGTCGCCGAAAACGGCTCGGTAGTTCACGAGCAAAGCGAAGTAAACGGCGCAGCGGGACGCTGCGGCCCTACCACTCCGGAGAACCAAAAAGTAAATCTTCTCTGTCTCTTGACTGTCAGGCCACAACAATTGGAAAGGAAGTCCAATAAAGTATTGATCCGTCATACCGGCCTACCCAAACTGTTTTTTCTTTTTGGGGAATCAAACCCTCTTTTCCTATTTTAATCCACCTATTCTCAATTAAAACATGCCTCACGTAGAAACCAACGGAATTCAGATGTATTACGAAGAGCGCGGTTCAGGAGACCCGCTTATTTTAATTATGGGGATCACTGCCCCGGGTGCAGTTTGGGACGTACACGCTGAACATTGGGAACAGAACTACCGCTGCATCAAGGTGGATAATCGTGGAATCGGTAATACGGACAAACCGGAGGGCGACTATACCAGCGCCATGATGGCGGACGACTATGCCGGACTTATGGACGCTTTGGGAATCGAGTCGGCGAAAGTAGTCGGTGTTTCCATGGGATCTATTATCGCACAGCAACTGTGCCTGCGTCACCCCGCTAAAGTGAAAAGTGCTGTTCTAATGTGTCCATGGGCTCGCTGCGATGCCTACGCCAAATCGATATTTGAACACATGAAGGTCTGCTTCGCACACCTGTCTCCAGCTCAGTTCATGGAGTGGATTCAACTACTTATATTTACCAAACCGTTCTGGGATAATGCCGACGGTTACGCGGGGCTTCTCGAAGGCCGAGGCGGTTTTGCTGTAGCTCCCGACCCACAACCACTTCACGGTTTAGAAGGCCAGGCTGCTGCTTGCACGACGCACGACGTTTTCGACCAGTTAGGCGATATCTCCCAGAAGTGCCTGGTGATTGGCGGTAAGGACGACATCTTCACTCCCATGTGGATGGCAAAAGAAGTTGCCGGTGGCATCCCTGGCTGTGATACCTATTTTTATGACAATGCCGGCCACGCCTTCCACTTTGAGCACATGGCCGACTTTAACCAACGTATCTTGGAATGGCTAAACGCCAACTAATCCATTTCCACTCAAATACCAAAATTAATAATCGTTCTAAACAATAACAATTTCGGCGCTGCGAGGACGCAGTCGCCCTACCAATCAAATCAATGAGAGGTAGAGCAAGAGCATCCCTGCTCTGCCGCCAAATCGACAATTGAACATAAACATCTAAAAATTCCATGGCAGATCTAGACGACATCAGAGACGGCGATAACTTCGGGCTAAATACACCCGCGGATACCAAGGCTTTTTATCTCAAAGGCATGAACAGCACCGATTGGGGCATCAAGAACCGCATGTCCCGCATCTTTAACCGCAAGTCAGGGCGCACTGTGATGCTCGCCTTCGATCATGGCTTTCTAATGGGTCCCACATCGGGCCTGGAACGCATCGACCTGAACATCGCTCCTTTGGCCGAACACGCGGACTGTCTCATGGGAACGCGCGGAATGATTCGTGCCTGTATCCCACCCGACAATACCAAACCGATCTGCCTTCGGACCGACACCGGAACTACGATTCTCACCGAGATGAATCACAATGTTCTGTTGGATGAAGCCGCCGCCATCAGCATGAATCCATCTTGCATGGCAGCTATGATTGCCGTCGGAGATGCCGCCACAGAAGCCTCAACCATCGCCAACATCAGCCGTCTTGTGGATATCGGTCTTAAATACAGCATCCCGGTCATGGGCGTGACGGCAGTGGGCAAAGATATGGCTCGCGACTCGCGCTACTTTAGTCTCGCAGCCCGGGTCTGCGCCGAGAATGGAGCAAGCATCGTCAAAACCTATTACACGGAGGGTTTCGAAAACGTAGTTGCCGCTACTCCCGTTCCCGTGGTCATAGCTGGTGGTAAAAAGCTTCCCGAGATCGAAGCACTTGAGCTCGCTTACAACGCAATCCAGTGTGGTGCCGCCGGAGTCGATATGGGCCGGAACGTCTTTCAGTCCGAAGCCCCACTCGCGATGATCAAAGCCGTCTCAGGCGTCGTGCACGACGGCCTCAAGCCCGCCGAAGCACTCGAACTCTTCAACGATTTGAAGAACGGATAAGAATAAAGCAAAGAGTGTCGACTCATCGTCCTCATCCTCTTGCTTAATCTCATACTTTAAAAACAGCGGCTCATTCGGGTCGCTGTTTTTTTGTTCAAATTTGGTAGGGCTCGATCGCCGAGCGAGCCGTCGTAGAAACGGCGGTTTGGGCCAAACCCGCCCTACCACTTTCAGGTATCGGAAAATTCCTAAGAAACTTTGATTCCGTGTTTTTCGGCGTATTGGGTGTAGTTCTCGTCGCCCATGTAACGTTTGACCATTCGAGGTTCGGTTTCCTTGAGGTCTACGAGGACGAGACCATCGACGACATCGGAAAAGCCTTTGTCTACATTGAAGCTAAGCAATTGGGCGTTTAGTTTGAGGTAATGACGCAAGAGCACAGGTACGCTTTTGCCATCATGTTCGATTTCAGATATCAGAGCGGAAACATCATCAATGCTACGAAGCGAATTCCGGAGGTCGCCCTTCTCCACTCCGTTGATACGATCCCGGCGATGAGGATTTCGAGGTTTTACCAATTTGGCCAATTCCTGGAAGCGGTTGTGCTCTTTTAGAAATTGAACCATCAGGCTTTTCGAGACGGCATGGTAGTCGCGACTAATACTGACCGGGCCAAACAATACATGGTATTTCGGGTTTTCTACGAGGTAGCCTCCTATCCCCCTCCACAGCAATGTGAGGCATCCGTATTTGCGTTGATACTCCGAGCGAATAAACGAACGGCCGAGCTCCAGGGCGTCGCCCAGTTGCTCCAGGAATCCGGGCTTAAACTTAAAGAGCGTATTTGTATACAGTCCTTTCTTTCCCGAATCTTTGAGAATAGAATCCAGCTGACCGATACGGTAAGCTCCAACGAGTTCCTGCTTTTCGCGATTCCAAAGAAACAACTGTGTGTATGTTTCATCAAACTCATCCAGATCAAGAGCGCGACCGGTCCCTTCGTTTACTTCACGAAACGTAACTTCCCGTAGACGACCAATCTCGCGAAGCATATGGGGAATCTGCTTGGGCCGGGCATGATACACTTCCAACTCTTTTTCTGAAACCAGCTTCTGAGATGGAGGTAGTCCAGATAACTCTGTCACAAGGAGGTCCTTATTTATGGGCGCAATAATTTCTACCTGTGGAGTTGTTTTAAATTTTGGGAAACGAATGGCGACTCGCTTATGATCAGAGCTATTTCTATTTTTAAGAAAATAGGTACTCATCCGCATGAAGTTAGTCATCTCCTGGGTCGTCATCCCCTGGAATTTACGACTGGATAGAGGATTACCAATCTGCACGGCTAATGTGGATCCGCGCTTTTTAAACAACTCGTGAACGAGCAATATGGTTCTCAATCGCGGATGGACCATACCCATCAATTGAAAGAGCGAACTATTCCTTCCATCGAAAAATATGGGCAACACCGTAGCCCCGGTTCGTTTGACCAAGGCTGCTGTATGCACGGACCAGACAGGATCGGTGATTTTTCGTTGATTTATATTGAGTGACGATACTTCCCCCGACGGAAAGGTCACTAATGCCCCACCGGATTTAAGAAGTTTTAGAGATTCTTTCAGCGGGCCAATATTGGCTTTGGAGGATTCTTTGCCACCGAAGGGGTCAACCGAGATCAGGTGAGGTCGTATTTCAGGAATACTATGAAGCAGGTAATTGCCCAAGAGCATGACGTCACTTCGTACTGAAGAGATTAATGACCCTAGGATCAGGCCTTCCAAACCACCGAAGGGATGGTTCGCAATAACCACCAACGGACCCTCCTTAGGAATACGATTCAGGTCTTCCTCGGACACTTCGTAGGCAACACCGACTTCTGCAAGAGCCGCATCAAAGAACGGCTGATCAGGAACTCGCTGACGAATTCCCCGATAGACATCGTTGAGTGCTGACACGCTGAATACCCGCTCAAGGGGAGATTTCAAAAAAGAGAATAGCCTTGGCGAAATTCCTTTCGGAGCCTGCAGGTCTACCAATTTGAAATCTTCGTCCATGTGTTCATTCTTTTGAGAGTCAAACCTGTGTGGGTTCAGAGAAACCATACAGCCTAACCATCAGAACTATCAACCTGATGATGGAGCTGTGACAACAGTATAAGATACCAATGCGACGCCCCATCCATAGGGATATTCCATACTAATTCCCTATTCGATTCTAGACGAATACCTTTGGTAGAGAAAACCGATGACCGTCATAAATACGGTTAATACCGCAAAGGCGATGATACGAAATAGTGTTTCCCTGATATCGTAGGTAAAGAGGCGAAAAAGAGCTACGAGGAACGTGAGCATGGCCACCAACCGATAGGGCTTACTTTTTAGAATGATACCCAGCACAATGAGCCCGATACTGAAAGCGGCCAAACAAGGGGTATACAGTCGATCCCAGTTTAATAGAGGATAGGAAAAGGTTGCGACATAAACCAGATAGCCCATTGAAGCACTAACCCAGGCCAGGAGCTGTTCGCTCTGTATTGTTAACTTTCCATGTGGTCGAATCCGGGGCAGACCACCGATGCACAGCCACAGAACCACAGAAATCAATCCTGCCAACAAAACCTGCCAGGCCCACGGAGCGCCGCCGAGCAATCCATCGACAATGGGATCGAGCCACAGATGAGTGATCCGGTATACCGGTACCGTGGCACAACATAAAGCCCCCACAAAAGAAACCCACATCAACCTCCAGTACCAAAGGAAATAAAACATCGCTCCCAGGACGGTCCAAAGCAGTAATTCGTTAGCCAAGCTAACATGAGTTGAGAAAGTCCACCCGGCCCAGAAAATGAACAGGGCGTTTAGCAGCCACAACAATAAATCTCCGCGCTTGAGGAAATATACGAACTGCTGATAGCGTGGGTACGCCACCGCCACATTTGCGAGTGCTCCTAACATCAAAACGAAGAAACATAATAATACGCCTGGCACATCTCCGCGTGGCGGATAAAGCAGTAGAAACAGAAGCGGGAATGCACACACCTCCGGCAATCGTTTCAGCGGTGAATAACCACCTGCAAACAATAGTATCGAAAACAGGGCGATCAGTACAGAATACCAAGATTCAAGTTGAAAGTTGCTGAAAAAATACAGCACCGAAACAACCCACAATCCATGGAGTAACGTCTCAACAATGTGTTGCTTTGCGATCTTGGCTTTCAGCAGTCCAAACAAACAAACGGCGGATACAAGCAAGACCAAAGCCAAAGAGTATTTGTCGTCAGGATCAGCCCAAAAGCTTAGGTGACCCGCAATGAAAACCAAGCCACCAGCCACAAGCGGTACCCAACTATTGACTACCCTCAACAACGAAACAGACAATACCAGCAAAGCCATCAATGCGATGGCACCGGAATCATTGAATCCCATGACGTTTGAATCTGCCGCAAACTCAGTGGCGGTCGCAGCGAGTATTATAGCAGGGATAGCATAAATAACCCTTCGCAAGATTTGTTTACCCGACACGTAGGCCATCAAGTAGCCCAATCCGGCAACAGAGATCAGGATGTATGCTCCTCGAATAAACCAAATAAAACTCCAAACCTCATTAAATGAGCCGGGTAAGATGAAATAAAAAAAGGAAACCAACCAGGTGATCCCCGTAATTATTTCTACCCAAATACTTTTCGATCGATGCACTGAAGCCGCCAAAATAATTACCTGAATCCCTAAAGCCATCCAACGAAGATCGCCGGAATAATAATTAATAAACCATAAGGACGTCAGGGCAGATCCTTTGAGAAAAAACAAATGATACTCTATTCCTTTTGAATCTCGTAGAAACCAAACGATAGACCATGCCACAAATAGAACGGCAAATACGCCGTAAAACTCGGTTAACTCATTTCTGTAAAACTCATGGACAAACAGATACCCTAAGCCTATCGCCAAACTGGTATTTACTGACTGATACAAGCGATTCCAGCGAGAATCAACGAAGGTGGGGTCCTTGAAATATAACTTACAGGCGGGGAGGATCGAAACGGTGAGAACCAGAAAAACGACGACGGACCAAAATTCGGGATACACGGCAGCGTCCTTCAGGTATTTAATTCCTACAAATCCAGCCAACGGCAAATAGACCCCGGCGAGAGATAAACTGGCGATGGTGAGTCCTCCAATCCGCCGGTAGGAGATGATCCCTGCAATATACACCAGGAGTGACGATAAAAGAGCGGCTTCACGGAAACCCTCAAGGGCTGCAAACAAAGAGGAAATGTAGCCAAATACTAGTGCGAGAATGAGCATACCCCTATCCTTCCGCCAGGTACCCATTCCGAAATTTAAAATCAAAGCCGCCACCTGCATCAACGCTCCCAGGAGCGGACTATCGACGACTTTGACCGGCCCGACCGCGTAACCCGCTACGCTCGAGATATAGATCATCGATAATCCGGTAGCCATTAGCACATTCCCAAAATCAGGACGCTTTTTACTGAAAAACAGCCCCAATCCAAAGACTCCGAAGGAAGCTACCAGCATTTCCAAAAACTTAACCCACGGTGCAGTCCCCTGGGCGACATAGACGGCAATAAAGATAATGGTCAGTATTGCCAAGATGCCACCGATTCGAGGCATCCACCATTGCATAAGAACCAACTCCGCGGATCCCTTTTTCCGGACGGGTGGCCACAAGCCGATACTTCGAAGGAAATCCAATGAGCCCGTACGCTTCGGTTTTGGAATAGGCGGTGGCCCACTTACTTTCGGTGATTGAGGATAGGAAGCTTGTGCAACGCTGGTTTCAGGAAGGTTAGACGCGCTTACTGTTTTTGGGATGGGCTGTGCGGCGACCGGTGAAGACTCAGTCTGTTCATCGGACTTGGTAGTCTTCAGATGTGGCCGTCGAAAATCATCCAACTCTAGCTCCAGCTTACTTAGTCGTTGTTTGAGTTTATCGATCTCACCGTTACTTGTCCCCTGCTTCACCAGTAAGGTGATGAGAAGAGCCAGAAAAACGATGCCGATCAGCAAATCCATTTAAATAAATGGTAACGATTAAACCTGATCCTCCAGATACCACTCACGTGGATGAACTACCTCAAATTCAACTTTATACTCCTTGAGCTGTTTCGCTCGAAGGCTCTCTTCCCAGAAAAAGACTCCCGTTTCTTCTTCAATTTCAACCTTGGAATCCGCAGGCGCCTTTCGCTTTACCGTGATCTTCTCGTTGCGTGAGATTGGGAACCGCTCGAAGACTTTAACTTTGTGATCGAGAGGATGAAAATTGGTTACCTCAATTGAATAGGCTCGTTTCAAAATAGTGGTCTTGTCGATTAAGCCGGCGTACTCTGTTTCCCGCAGCGTTTCCTTACGTTTGACGATTATGAAGTCATCGACACCGAGAGATAGTTCAAGCTCCTCACCAGGTAAAGCGTAAGGAACTGAAACTCTGGCGGTGAGCGTGCCATCGATGAAAACCTGGGCCTGTCCAGAAATGAGAGGCAGGTCAAAAGCATTGGTCGTTTTGGATTTAAGAAACCCTTTCTCCTGAATTAATGGAACGACCTCACTCCAGAATTCGGCATTAAAACCTTTTGTAAGAATGGGGAAACGGGAAGGTTCAGTTTCAGAAGCCAGAGTCACTCTCGAAGGCAAGGTGGCGGAGAAGGATGAGACTCCTGCTTGTACCACGGTTTTTAGTTTCGTTCCTGCCATAGATTCATCTGAAGCATAGCCACGATCTTCTTTTTCAGAAACAGAGAACTGACTTAATTCATATACTTCCCCTGCAGCCTGACCTCTTTGGCGTTGGTAATATTCATTCGGCTGCAAAAATACAGGACCCAGTTCAGGCACATTTCCTGAACGCGTCGGCTGACTGGTAGATACGGTAACAGCAACATTCTCCCAGCTTTCGCCGGAATTTTGCCAGAGGTTGGCTTGATAGACTAATTCCATCGACTTGTCTGAAGATGATACACGAATGGCGTAGGATGGGTACCAATTCGCATTCGGAACCAGGTAATGAAATACAAGTTTCGCCGCACCTGCCTCTGGCGCAAACAAACGGACCGTTACTTCTCCCTGAAGCTGATTGGCCTTTTGAGTTTCCTCAGCCAGTTTTTTAAGCAACTCTTTCAATTCTTCATTCAGCTCAGAAATCTCAATATCGAGTTTTCGAATCTTTTCCTGGGCTTCGATAACCGTTTGTTGCTGAAACTTTAAAACCTCTTCGGCGCGTTGTATAGAATCCAAATTGATTTCTGCTTCACCAAATCCTGTGGTGAAGGAAGCACTGAGATTATTGGCAAAGGCGACCCGACTGGATTAATCACTCTTTTGCGCATTTATAACCTGAATACGGGAGCGGAGTTCTTCAATAGAAGCCTTTGTAGTTTCTTCAATGTCCGTGTTCTCACGATCCTTTATTTGCTGGAACATGAGATTGTCCAAGCGAATCGGAACGCCGTCCACCAGGCCGACCTGGATCTGATTTACATCCAGATTAGTCGGAAGACCGGAGAACCTTAACACGTTTTCACCTGCAAGCAGATCGAGATCCGCCAGTCGGGTAACCCGGGCAGAACCCGTGTAAACATACACCTCGGTAATCCTGGAATCGATAAGTGTTTGAGCGTGTAGAAATTGAGAGAAAGCGTAAATCGCCATACCAATAAGCAAGAACCGTTTAATATTCATGAGTAATGCGGATTATTTCAAGTGGCCCAGTCATACGAAACATTAAGGGCAAAAATGGATTTCACCCAAGCCCAAAAAGCGGGCCTGATTTAATAACAACAACTGCCAAAGTATGTTTCTTAGAAACTTGCCTAAAAAGTGTCATTATTCTCCAATCGCAAGGACTGAACTTCACAATTACGAGCTTAGATGGAAACTCAAACGATCCCTCCCCTATCTTTTGTTACCGAGAATATAGCAGGTAGAAAACCTACTCTCGCTGATACGAAAGCGATGTTCGACACCTACGCTCAAGATCCGGAGGTGACCCGGTATTTGGTCTTTAAGCCTTACGAAAAAATTGAGGACCTTCAATCCTGGCTGAGCTACATAATAAAAGAATGGGATAAAAAGCCGGGAATCATGTATCTTCTGCACAAGCGAAATGAGCCGGACGTATTGGTTGGTTCTTTTTCAATCATCATAGATGGGTTCAAAGCCGAAGTTGGTTATTTGCTAGCCAGGCCTTATTGGGGGCAAGGAATGATAACCGAAGTTTTGCGCTATTGGATAGGTTGGGCCTTAGCACAACCGAAGATTTTCAGAATAGGCGCAGTATGCGATGTGGATAACCCGGCTTCCGGGCGAGTCATGGAAAAAGCAGGTATGGAATTCGAGGGTACGTTAAGACGTTGGAGCATGCATCCGAATATGGGAGTCGAACCGCGCGACGTTCACTCCTACGCCAAGGTCCGATAATTTCCTGTAATGGAGTGTTGCAGTCAGCCATAATTTTTTAAGACTCCACCTATGGAATTGCTCACTTCAGTCATTTGCGACTCAGCGTCCGATTATAACGGAAAGCTCTGTATCCTCGGAGCCTTCGATACGGTTTGGAGTAGAAAATTTCCGACTCAACACCCCCATTGCACCCTGGCCTTGCGATTTTTATTTCGAGGTTCGGATGTGGGTGACCACCAATTCAAGGTTGTTTTTGTAGATGCCGATGGGAAAGAGCTCTTACCAAGTGGCCCGCTGAAATTCAGCATACAAATAGCCAATGTTCCGGACGAACAGTATTTCCTTTCCCGAAACCTGGTGGTGAATATGCAAGGACTGCCTTTTCCCGGAGCGGGGCAATATGCATTTGATATTGAATGTAATGGGAAAATCATTTCGCGAATTCCCCTGCAAGCGGTTCAAGGCAACAATCCCCATGTACGGGGCAAACAGAAGCCACCACCGGAAAACAAAAGTTAATGGGTTTTTTAAACAACGGGCCCTTTTGGCAACATTCCGAGTCTGGTGATTGACTTTAAGCACCCGTATTCTCAACTTTTCCCGCTTATGAACTTCACAGCGGCAGGCAACACCCATGTTGGTCTTGTGCGCAAAAAAAACGAAGACAGTTTTTTTTGTGACAATGAGAACAAAGTGTATGCTGTGGCGGATGGTCTGGGAGGTCTACCCTTTGGCGATTTGGCGAGTAAGGCCGCTATTCAGTATCTCGAACTTTGGACAAATGCCCGACGTAGTGAGAACTGGAAAGGTATTGACTGGGAAATGTTCATGAAGGAGGTAAACCACCAGGTAATCCAAACAGGACAACTATCTGCTCATGGACTTGGGATTGGAACTACCTTTTCACTCGGAATGATCCGTAACAATTATTTGGAAATTTCACACATAGGCGATTCGCGGATTTACCTATTCCGCGACGGATCCATGGAACAAATAACGACGGACCACACCTTGGAGACCTTTGCGAAAGAACAGAACCAATTTCAAAACGACAGCGATATACCCGATCACTATAAACACACACTCACACAGTGCCTGGGCCAAAGGCAGCTCATCAAGCCAGAGCATACCAAACATGAGCTACAAAGTGGTGATCGCCTCCTCTTTTGCTCGGATGGGATCTCCGGGCCCGTACCTGTTGAAGAACTTCAACGTATTATGACAGTGAGGAGTTCGGCAGAAGCGACCATTGAGCAATTGATTCAAGCCACTCTCGACAACGGAGCGCCCGATAACGTAACCGGGGTTGTGATCTTTGCAGAATAATCAGATTGTGTCCAAAAATTCCCTGACCTAAGGTATTGGAAAATTAATAACTCCTATGAGTTCAGAACGATTTGCCACCCTCATTCAATCGAATCCCGAGAACGAAATGTTTCGCTTCAGTTACGGCGAGGCACTGTTCGAAGAAGAGAAATACCAGGAAAGCCTTGAACACCTGCAGCTCTGCATTGATAGGAAACCTAATTGGATGATTCCACATATTCTCCTGGGGAAGGCCTATATAGCCCTGGGAAACAGGGCCAAAGCCATGGTATTCCTGGAAAAGGCACTAATCCTTGCCAAAGAACAACACCACGAAGATCCGGAAAAGGAAGTTTCCGCCTTGTTGGAGGATCTTAAATAAGGAGAAATTAGTCCCACAGATTCGTCGGGTAAATTCCCTGAGCGATCAAATCTGATAGTTGAGCCTTCGCATCGACCTTGTCCTGCGGATTCGTCAGGCCCAACCATTTTTCGCTGGAAAGACTTAATTCAACGGCAGCACCTTCGGATCGAATCCATTCAAAAACTGCAGCAGGTAAATAAAATTCTTCAGTCAAAGGGTCCGACAGCTCCTTAATAAAAACATCAAACTGCTTCGCCAAAAAGGGTAGAAAATCCGGAGAAAAGCCCCATAAATTAAGAGAAACGATAGTATCCTCCTTAAGATTCCTTACAGTTCCGTTGAAAACACCGGTTATACCGCCCTCCCTCCGAGAAATCTGAGTATGCTCTTCGATGCGGGTCAGGAGCTTGTCAGAAGAAGCCTCGCACACCGCCCTCGATACGCTTCCGAAATCGGACAAGGTCTTATCAAGTTCAAATCCTATTAACACACCAGATTTTGCGGAAATCCCTCCTAGCCTTTGAGCTAGCAACCGGAAGGACGTAGGACCATAAAAGTCATCGGCGTTTATTGCAGCGAAAGGACCATCGAAACTATCCGCGGCGGCAAGCAGTGCATGCCCGGTTCCCAGAGGCTTGACCCTACTTTCGGGTGCCTTGTCGAGCGTTTGGTAAACAAATTTGACTGTAACGCGCTTTTCAAATCTTTGGGTTATCCGTTCACGAAAGGCTGCTTCCATTTCTTCACGAATAACAATCACCACTTTTCCAAAACCACTGCGAATGGCGTCGTAGACTGAGTAGTCGAGAAGAACTTCATTGGACGGACCAAGACCTTCCAACTGCTTCACACCGCCGTAACGGCTACCAAGGCCGGCAGCGAGAATAACTAAAGTAAGATCACTCATTAACTAATAACCTGAACTTTGAATGCTCGTTTTCGCAGGTCCAGCCGAAAGTCCATGAACCTAACTCAATTGAGCATGGTTGAAAACGTGCAACCCAAGCGTGCCCAATCCTAATCTTCTGGTCTAAACGAGGTTCTCTTTGTCCCGGAATAAAGTTCGAACTCCATTAGTCGACAATCGATCGGGCCATTGTAAAACTCGATCCTTCGGGTAGTTCGTAGCCCGATACGCTTCCCAAGACCTGGATTCCCTGTAAAAACGTAGGCCCAATATCCGGCTGCTTTCTTCTTAAAGAAATCGCCAATCTCCCGATAAAAAGAAACCAACTCCTTTTCTGCTCCCAAACGCTCACCGTATTCAGGATTCATTACGACAACGCCTGGTGCGTCTGGAAGGTCGAGGTCACGGAAGTCAGAAACCGAAAATTGGATGACGTGATCCACACCAGCCAATTTAGCGTTGTGCCTTGCTGCCTCAACTGCATCGGGGTCCAAGTCTGATGCCTGAATCAAAAAGGGCAGCTTTTTACGAGTAGCCGAAGGAATGGAATCGCGAACTTTTTGATACGCCGCTTTATCGAAAGGCAACAAATGCATGAACCCAAAATTGTCACGCAAAAAACCCGGAGGTCGACCCAGTGCCATGAGTGCCGCTTCAATGGCAATCGTTCCGCTTCCGCACATGGGATTAACAAAATGAGAATTTTGATCCCAGCGGGTCGCAGATATCATCGCTGCAGCCAGAGTCTCACGCACCGGTGCCTTCCAGGGATGAACGCGATAACCACGGTTACTTAGAGGACGACCCGAAGTATCGAAATAAAGAATCACCTGCGATTCGCGCCAATATAGGAATAGAACGGTTTTATTTTGGTCGGGGCCAGAATCAGGACGACTTCCTGTTACACTACGAATCTGGTCCACCACAGCATCCTTCAGCTTCATTCTGGCAAACTGCGTATTGTCGATCGAAGGATTTAAAACCGAACTGATCACACAAACATAACCATCATCAGCAATCCATTGGTTCCATTTTACCTTTAGAGCCTCACTGTAGAGTGCTTCGGAATCTTCAGCTTCAAACTCGGCGATTTGAAACAAAATACGCAAACCGGTTCGAATCTGCAAATTGAGTCGCCAACAGTCTTCCAAGGTTCCTTCAGTAAAAACGCCCGCATCCACTACCTTGATTACAGGATAATCGAGGGTTTTCAGTTCTTCCTCCAAATAAGCGGTTCCACGCTTGGGACAGGTGATAAGAATTGTATTGGTCGACATAAAAAGTCAGTAAAAGCACAGAACAATCGCGTCTATCCAAGCAGAAACGTCCTAAATCGCCACTTTCTTAAGCAAGAATCAACTAAATGAGAATAAATTGAAGCTTTAGGTATCGAAACTGATACTTTTTGATTCCCGCCATTCAAATGGATAATATTACCAACTCGATTTTCCAAGTTACCTCGCCCGATATGCCAAATGTCAGCTAAATCGTATTTAAAGAATCAGTTCCATTGCCTCTTATTGGCGTTATATTTACTCTTCAGCGCTCCTAAACTAATCCTGGGAGAAGATTCAATCACACGCAAATACGAGGAATATCAAGAAGACAATGACCGCATTAGGGTAGAAGCTCATTACTTGCGGGTAGAAAAGGACCTTGGAGTAAACACGACTGTCAGCGTTGTGGGCTTGGTAGACACTATCACCGGTTCGACCCCAACCGGGGAACCCATTCAAGAGAGTGATCCGGATCAGGTCCCCCTGGAGGAACTGGAGGATAGACGTAAATCCGCAGTAGTTAATATAGAGCACAAGAAGGGCGATAACGCTTTTACTTTCGAACTCAGCTATAGTGATGAAAGCGACTACATTTCCCAAGGAGGTACTGCTAGCTACAAGCGAGAACTCAACAAAAACAATACGACCCTCCAGGTGGGATACTCGCTGTTGGACGACGAGCTCACCGCACCCACTCTGAGAGACCCGGAAATCAAGACCTCACACGATTTATTTTTTGGAGTCTCTCAAGTTCTTGATCCATCCACAGTCGTCAGAGCGAATATTGCCTACGGTCAAGAGAACGGTTACCTGGCAGACCCTTACAAAATCGTCCTCAAAAGCGTTGAAATTCTACCAGACTTTTTTCTCCCGATTCGGTTTCCAGAAAATCGTCCCCGCTCTCGTGAGAAATGGATTTTCTTTACCGAAGTCTTGCGAGACTTCGAAAAACTCAAAGCCAGCACGCAAACATCCTACAGATATTTTTCGGACGATGCCGGGATTGATTCTCATACCGTTTCGGTAGAGTGGTTTCAAAAGTTGTCGGACAAAGTGATTTTTCGGCCCAATTACCGTTACTATAAACAATCGGCCGCCCAATTCTATCATTACGATCTTGATCAAACTTCGATCATTCCAAAACGCGGTCTCAGCGGAACAGGTCCTTATTATTCATCGGATCACAGACTGTCAAAAATGGAGACGGTAACCTATGGCGCAAAGCTGGTCTGGTTCGCCCTGGATAACCTTGAGTTTAATGTGAAATACAACCGCTACGAAATGAAAGGCCTGGATGGTATAACCCACCAAAGTGCTTATAGTGATGCGGACATAATTACCATAGGAGGACGCTGGTGGTTTTAAAACAAACGAAGCCCAATCTTGGGATTGAGAGTATTTCAACGGACAATCTTGAAAAAGGATTGTTCAAGCTGCGCTTCAAAGCAATGGGTTGCCCCTGCGAGATTCAGTTTCGAAGCAACGACCCAAAACAAGCCACACAATTTAAAGAGACAGCCCTTCATTGGGTTAAAGCATTCGAACACACTTACTCCCGCTACCAGGAAGATAGCTTGATCAGCAAAATCAATCGAGCTGCAGGTAAAGAATGGGTGGACATTGATTTGGAGGCAGAAGCTCTCTTCGACCTGTGCAATCAATTTCATTTCATTACCCAAGGGCTCTTCGACCCAACGAGTTTACCGGTTATGAAACTTTGGGATTACAAAGCCGAAACACCACGAATCCCCGATAAAGAAGAAATCGAAACAGCCAAGGCTCTTGTTGGCTGGGACAAGGTTGAAAGAGCTCCTGGAAAAATCCGACTCACCCAAACAGGTATGGGCCTGGACCTTGGCGGCATTGGTAAAGAATACGCAGTCGATAGGGTTTCACTAATCGCCCGTGATTATGGAATAACCGATGTTCTTATAAATTTCGGAGGCGATATTGCTGCTCTCGGGAAGCCTCCAAAGTATACCCACTGGCATGTTGGAATCGAGGATCCTGGCAAACCCGGCACCTGCTGGGGTAGCCTGGCCTTAACTGACCTATGTGTAGCGAGCTCGGGGGATTACCGGCGATTCTTTGAGTTAGATGGAAAACGTTACGGCCACATGATCGATCATCGAAAAGGCTACCCAATCGCCAATAAAGTACGTCATACAACAGTCGTAGCACGAACTTGCACGGAAGCCGGAATCCTTGCTACCGCCGCTTGTTTGCTAGGCGAAGTTGAAGGACTGGAACTCATTAATACATTTTTTGGGGCTGAAGCCACAATACATACCGAATTCAAACGTCTAGATTCATATGCGATACATCAATACATGGTTAATGGAATTTAAACTCCCAATTATTGCCCTCATTGGCTTCTCTCTTTTCAGCGCAGGCGTTCAGGCAAAACTCGCTGAATCGGATACCTTACCCGATCTCACAACCTTCGGATTATCCGGTGAACTGCCCGACCTCGAAGGCAAAGTAGTTCTGATAGATTTCTGGGCATCCTGGTGTGCCCCGTGTAAGGCGTCCTTTCCCGCCATGGACGAGCTCTATAAGGAAATGAAAGATGCGGGATTTGTTATTTTGGCTGTCAGTGTCGATAGCACGGAAAAAGCCTACAAAACATTTGCTGACAAATCCGCCGTCACATTTCCCCTCGTTTTTGATGCAGAGAAACAATTCGTTCGCGCCGCAGAAATTGAAGTCATGCCAACTTCAATAATGGTGGATAAACAGGGAATCATCCGTTCCATCCACAAAGGATACGGAGGCAAGAAAACCATCGACGCCTACCGCGAAGAAATTAAATCCTTACTAGCAGAATAATCATGAAAACGAATCTGATAAAAATTTCGATCTTAGGACTTATGGGCATGGGCTTCTGGGGCTGTGAATCTGTCGAACCTTGGGAAAAAGGAAACCTGGCACAGTATTCAATGATGAGCGAACGTGATCCTCTGGACATTACCATGGCAGAACACGTCAATTATACGAGAGAAGCCTCTCACGGCGGAGCAGGAATCGGCGGCGGAGGTTGCGGCTGCAACTAAACAGCCATAAAACTTTTCCAGGAAACATCCCTTTCAAAAAAAAGTCCTCTTCATGAGGACTTTTTTTTGTAATCCAGACAAATTGGCGCTACCGTAGCGTTTCATAGGTAAATTCACTTCATGGCTGCAGAATCCGCAACGTGGCAACACTACTTCAAGGAATGGGGTCCTTCGCTCCTGCTTTTCGCCAGGCAGCAAACAGGATTCCTTTCAGAAGCCGAAGATATAGTTCAAGAAGCATTTATTAAAATCTGGAAAACCTATGGCCATAATGGCTCCATCAATAAATCCCTTTTCTACGCGGCAGTCAGAACAACGGCTATCGATCATGCTCGGTCAAACAATCGTAGAAAAATCCGGGAACACAAAGTTTTCGAAGATAGGGAAAGCGAATTGGAACTATTTGAAAGACGTTTGGAAGTTCAGGAAAGAAATACCTTACTCGAAGATGCCATTCAGCAACTTTCCCAAGACCAACAGGAGGTTGTTGTACTCAAAATCTGGGGAGAACTTACATTTCAGGAAATTGCAAACATCCTGGATGTCTCGCTCAACACGGCTGCATCCCGCTACCGCTACGCCTTGGAACATTTAAAAAAGGAAATTACTCCATCACTGATATGAAAAGATTCTACGAAGAAATTGAAAAGGAGTTAGGTCTTTTAAAACCTGCTGCTCCCAGCGAAGCACTTAAGACAAAAATAGAAAGCGCTCTGGAAGAACCGCAATCGACCCATACAATATCTTTAGTACGGTTTTGGCCTGGGATAGCTTTAGCCACTGCAGCCTGCTTGATCTTTGTTTTTGCTATTTCAATTTCGAGGACATCCAACGACGTAGATTCTGGCAATGCCGCATCTCGGTCAGAATCAACTCAAATTTCCCAGCCAGTTGCCAAGAATTCATATATCCCTCTGGAGGCGGAACAACGCCTGATGAAAGCCTTTGACGATGGGATCGTTTTCACGGACGGACATGATCCGGTCCGCAAGCTTCGCTACCAGTTTATCGATACTTTGACCATGTTGGATAAAAACGATGGCAGTGTATTCACAATGGAGATTCCGCGAGAAGAGATTCTTTTTGTTCCGGTCACCCTGTTGTAACTTCAACCAGAAGACATTATATGAAAAACCACAAATTACTTTTACACGCTTTCCTAAGTTTGAGCTGCCTTTTTATGATCCTCAATAATTCATACGCTCAATCGGTCGAACTGAAAGTCGATGCCTCTAAAGAAGAAATAAAAATGGTTACTTTTCTTGGCGTGGAGACGAGCCGTGTAAGTAAAGCGCTAAGAAACCACATAGATATACCTGACGGCGTGGGTCTTACCATCGACCATGTTGCCGAAAATTCTGGAGCGGCAAAAGCGGATCTTCAGCAATACGATATCTTATTGAAAGTAGACGACCAGATAATCATCAACCAGGAGCAACTGAGCACGCTCATTCGATCCAAAGAAGCAGGAGATAGTGTGAAGGTTGAAGTTCTCCGAAAAAGTAAGAAATTAATTCTCAAGGTCGAACTTGGAGAGAAGGAAGTGCATGAACAACAAGGTTGGACTCGGGATTTTCCTTTTCCAAAACCTAATCAAAAACCACCTTTTCCCTCATTCGGTGAATGGAATCTGAACTTTGATATGGAAGACTTTCAGGAGCGCATGGAAGAGTTTTCAGAACGTGCAGCCGAAATGGGAAACAAAGCCCTGCAATTTATTCCAGAAATCATAATTGAACGTGAAGAAGAGGATGGGAGTAAGCGTGTAACTTCGGTAGGCCGTGGTCCGCAAAAAGTTTCCATTAACAAAGGTAGCTTAATTGCCAGCATGGAAACAATCGATGGCAACAATCATTATGTCGTCAGCGAGAAAGATTCAACAGATACCAAGGTCCTTTACGAAGGTGACTACCCCGTCGATGACGTAATGAAAGACCTCCCTGAGAACGTGCAAGGAATCCTCAAGCAGCTAAACGAGCCGAAGGAATTTAATTGGAAAAACCTGGAAGACGTGAAGAAAGAAAATATCCGCATCATTATTAACAGTGGTGAAGATGAAGCTCACTTAAGCCACCCAAATTACGGAAGCAAGGAGAAGGAAAGCTGATCCGTTGTGGCTGGTAAATTTTCCTGGTCCTTAAAGATCCCAGTATCTTAGGGCCTCACTAACATCACGTCCTATCTGTGCTTTCAGTGAGTCTATGCTATCAAATTTCATCTCTGGACGTAGGAAGTGAAACCAACGTACTTTCAGTACGTCCCCCTCTATAAACGGGAAGTCTTCTAGAACATGGATTTCAAGAACCGGCTCATTGGTTTCCTCAACAGTCGGACGAATTCCAAAATTGGCTACAGCTTTTACCAAAGTAGTTTTGCCATTCTTTTTTCCCTTAACATCGACAAAGTATACACCATAGGGAGGATTCAATTCGCAAGACCAAGGCAGATTCAATGTTGGAAAACCAATTTTAGAACCTAAATTCTTTCCTGGCACCACCGGTCCGATCGAAAAATAGACATCACCCAACAAAGCATTTGCGAGTTCCATTTCGCCTAAAGCAAGATGCTTTCGAATACGTGTGCTGCTAATGGCTTCCCCGTCATAAAAAACCCTTTCGACATTGATCACATGCACACCTGCTGCTCGTCCCAACTCAACCAACATCGCAATGTCTCCAAGCCTCTTATTTCCGAAGCGCCAATTGGATCCAACGTGAATCGATTGAAGATGGGGTAATTGATGCTTAAGGTGAGCAATAAAATCTTTAGCCTCTATTGCGGAGAATTCATTATTAAACGGCTGCTGAATCATGTATTCAATATCGTGGGCACCAAGAGCCCCCGCTTTTATTTCCGGAGTCATGATCATCTTCACCGGATCACTCGGATTGAATAAGCGACTGGCGTGTGGCCAAAATGTCAATACGCCACTCACGCCATTTGCCGCCTGCGCAGACTGAACCGCAGTTTCAATAACTGCCTGATGCCCCAAATGAACACCGTCAAACATGCCTACGGCAAGGAAGAGCGGCTTCGCAGGAAAAGCAGTCTCTTTTAAGCCAGTAAACCGGATGGGGAATTTTTGGGACACTGCGTTCAGCTTTCTGCTTCGGGAGTTAGTGCCTTATAACCAGGCATCAGATATTTGCTTATTTGCGAAAGCGATTCGCCTTCAAAGTCTTCCAAAGTCACAGAGTCCTTTAATGTAAGGTTATTGGAAGCCGTTCGTCTCAATTGAATTAGCATGCCGCCACATCCTAATTTTTGTCCAACATCATGCACCAGACTTCGAATATAAGTTCCTTTGGTGCAGTAGACATAAAATTCTGCTTTCGGACTTTCCCATGAATTCAGCGTATAGCTGGATACGCGAATAAACCGTGGTTCACGCGGCACCTCCATTCCCTTTCGAGCGTGCTTGTACAGAGGGACCCCTTTTATTTTTACTGCCGAAAACATCGGCGGTGTTTGGTACTGGTCACCAATATAGGCATTCATTTCTTCCTGGATGCGTTCGGAGGTGATGCTATCTGGCACTTCCCTGGTATCTACAATCTCGCCATCAATATCGTATGAATCTGAAGTTTTCCCAAACTCAATAGTGCCTTCATATTCTTTGTCCAAACCCATAAGGCGTGCGGACAGTTTTGTCGCTTTTCCGACTAGAATAATCAAGAGACCCGTAGCAAGCGGGTCTAGAGTTCCTGCGTGCCCCACACGTTTCATTTTTAATTTTCGACGAACCCGATCGACTACATCATGGGAAGTAATCCCAGTAGGTTTATCGATCAGCAATACGCCATCGAAGTCATTCAATACCTGAGCCATGTCTCTTTATTATAAACTTGAATCCACTTTTTTTAATTGATCTCCAATTGCCTTAAGCAATTCGGGCAAAAACGCTTCAATCGTCGACTCGTAATTTAAACCCGCGGCAGCTGCGTGGCCACCTCCTTTGTAGACTTTTGCAATTTCATCGACGCGGTATTTTTTCTCTTTGGCTCGAAGACTACCCTTAATCATACCAGATCGCTCCTCAAGCAAGACACCGATATCCACTCCGTCGATGCTTCGAGCAAAATCAACAAGTCCTTCCGAGTCCTCTGTCTTTGCACCAACGGCCTCATAAACACCATCTTCGAGAAGACCAACGCATACACGACCGTCGAAATGAAGCTTAAGCGATTGTAAAAACCGTTGCATCAACTCGAGACGTGAAAAACTTTCACGCTCATAAAGTTCAAGATTCACCTTATTAAGATCCACACCTCGCTCGATCAAAACGCCTGCTAAATCAAAAGTGTGTTTCGTTGTGGAAGGAAATCGAAATTGTCCCGTGTCGGTAGCAATGCCTACATATAAAGCATTGGCGGTATCCACATCGATTTCGTAACCACAATCGAGAAAATATCCGGCCAGGATCTCTCCAGTTGCCGAGGACGTTCCTTCAATTAAATTCGTTTCACCATAAAGCGTATTGGAGATATGGTGATCAATGTTACCAATGGGTTTCGGTGCGCGGGGAGCTACATCCACTCCAATTCGTTTTCTATCAGCGCAATCAACTGTTACGACATCCCAACCGTCGAAGTCGAAATCAGCACCTCTATAAAAGGGAGTATTTTCTATTAAAAACTCAAGGGTCCCAGGAACTTCGTCTTGGTTCACGCAGACAGCTTCAACATTAACGGACTTCAGGGCACGACACAAGGCTACCTGAGAGCCGATGCAATCACCGTCTGGCCGAACATGGCCAACGACTGCTATCTTTTTACCAGCAAGCGAATCTACCAGTGCTTTAAACTGAGGTGAAGTATTCGGATAATAAGGCATTTTTCTATAGGTTTTCCTTTTGAGAATCTTTGTCAGTAACCTGGTCAATCAGTTCGATAATTTCGACGCCACGTGCGATGGAATCGTCAAAATGGTAGGTTAGGAATGGGAGATATTTTAAAACGATATTTTTGCTCAATTGATCGCGAATATCTCGAGCATTTTGATGAAAAAACCTTGAAGCTTTTTTCTTTTCCTCCTCCCCGCCGATCACGGCATAATAGACACGGCCATTTCGCAGATCGGGGGAGACCAAAACATCTGTAATCGTAATAAACACTGTCTGCCCTTGATACCGTGTGTGCAGAAGCTGGCTCACTTCTTGTTTTACCAAAACGTTAACTCTTAAATTCCTCTGACCCATAACCGGCAGTGATTAAATTGTATTCAAGAGTTAGCTACTTACACTACAAGGATGCTCGATTCTTCTCAATCTCGAAACACTCGATAATATCTCCCTCTTCGTAGTCCCCGAAGCCCGATAACTGGACACCGCACTCGTAACCGGTGCGAACCTCATTCACATCCTCCTTGAAGCGTTTCAGCATAGAGATCTTACCCATGAAGATTTCTTCTCCTTTACGTAAAACACGAGCGCGTGCATCACGGGCGATACGCCCATCGGATACCAAGCAACCAGCAGCCGTTGAGCGACCAACCGGGAATATTTGGCGAACTTCGGCACCACCCATTTTCTTTTCAGAAAGCTCCGGTTCGAGCTGATCGGCCATCGCCAACTTCAACTCGTCAATCATTTGATAGATGATATTGAATTGCATAATGCTTACACCACCATGCTTTGCAATTGATGCCACACCTGTTTCAAGGCGAACATTAAAACCGATCACTGCAGCATCTGAAGTGCTGGCAAGATCTACATCCTGTTTACTGATGGCACCAACATCGGCCGAAATAATTTCCAGGTCAATCTTATCACTTTGGATAGTACTGAGTATTTCCCGAACAGCTTCAATCGATCCATGAACGTCGCACTTAACAACCACCTTAAACACTTTCTTTCGTGTTTGTTCGATCGCCTCAAAAAGCGTCTCCAAAGTTGCCGGTTTTTCTTCAACTTCAACAACAACAACGCTCGCACGCTTTAGTTCAATTATACGCTCCGCAGAAATTTGTTTGGCCGTTTTTTCATTTTTAACGACCTCAAACTCACCACCACTCGCAGGTGTATCTGACCAACCATGAATGCTCACAGGTGTAGAAGGTAATGCCTGCTTAATATTCTTACCATTATCATCCACCATGGCCCGAATTTTGGCGTAACTGGTTCCGCATATGATAGCATCGCCAACTTTTAAGGTACCTTCCTGAACTATAACAGTTGCTGTAGGACCACGGCCAACTTCCATCTTGGACTCAATCACCGTTCCTTTGGCTATACCTACCTTACTGGCTTTGAGTTCCATCACCTCCGCCTGGAGATTGATCATATCGAGAAGCTCTTCAACATTTTGGCCCTTCATTGCGGACATCGCAACAGCAATGGTTTCGCCACCCCAGTCTTCAGGTGCAATGTTGCGCTCCTGCATCTGAGTTTTCACACGGTCCAGATCTGCACCCTTTGAATCAATTTTGTTGATCGCAACAAGAATTGGATCACCAGATTGTTCGGCAAACTTCAGTGCTTCATCCGTCTGCGGCATAAAACCGTCATCGGCGGCTACGACTAAAACAACTATGTCTGTCACATGTGCACCCCGTTCACGCATCTTTGAGAATGCGGCGTGACCGGGTGTATCGAGAAAAGTAATTTTCTTTTCAGCATGCTCTACCTGGTAAGCGCCAATATGCTGGGTGATCCCACCAAACTCATCGTCAACAACATTTGCTTTGCGGATATAATCAAGCAGCGTCGTTTTCCCGTGGTCAACGTGGCCTAAGATACAAACGACGGGCGGACGCGGTTCCTGGAATTTACTTTGGTCAACTACAACAACTTTCTTTTTGGCAGGTGGTTGTTTTTCTTCACCACGATGCTTCACTTCAAGCAGGAAACCATGGCGTTCGGCGATGCGAACAGCTACCTCTTCTTCAATGACCTGATTCATGGAGGAGAAAATCCCCATCTCCATGAGCTCTGAAATAAGCTTAAAGGGTTTTAGTCCGATCTCCAATGCAAATTCTTTAACAACAATGGGCGGTTTTACCGTCACCATCTTTACATCACTGACTTCTGGCGCGTCTGAAGCTTCTCCTTCGCCTCCCTCTGTTTGATCAGGTTCTACTGGAATGGGTCCGTCGACACCGGGAGTCGGTGGTGGTCCTCCAACGACAGGAGGAGGCGACAAAGGAGGAGGAGGTGTTAAAGCTTCAGGTGAAGCCATTTTAGGAAAAGGTGCTGCCGATCGACCTGGGGGAGGCGATAAAGGTGCTGGTGAGGCAGACGGAGGAGAAACTGGTGGTGCCTTGGGTGCGACCTGTACCGGCTTTGGCGGTGCTGCTGGAGGCGAAACAGAGGCTGGCCGTGGTGCTGGTGGTGGAGGCGGTGGTGGAGCAACTGCCGCAGGTTTACGTTTCTCCTCTTCTTCCAGGCGTTTCTCTTCTTTTTCTCGTTCGATATCTGCTTTCGAACGAACAAATGCACTTAATGGAGGAGCGGACTGGGCCTTAAGCTCGGGCTTTGATTCTTTTGCAGCAGGAGTTGGCTCAGGGGCAGCAGCCTCAGTTTCAGGCTCTTTAACCCGCCCGAGCTCTTCGATTAGAGATTCTGCTGAAATGGGATCAATGCCACTCGAAGCGGTAGATACTGCGTATCCCCTTTCCTTCAGCAGATCGACGATTTCCTTATTGGAAACGCCTGTCTGTTTTGAAATTTCGTGAATTCTTACACTCATATATTTGTTCCGCCGAGTTAACGGCAGTAGGATTTGGACCTAAGAAATATTCTATTTTATTGGGAGAGAAACTCCTTAACTTTGGTTAATACTTCATCCGCCTCTTCTTGGGTAAACCCGGCATCCAGAAGGTCAGATGCCTCAACACCTGTAAATGTTTCAGGACTGATCAAGCCCACAGCTACCAAACGATTAGCTAGCTCATCGCTAATTCCAGGAATCTGGTTAAGCCCGGCAATTGCACGTTCCTTACGGTCTTCGAATCCACCGGCGATCTTCTCTTTGCTAATGTCGAGACGCCAGCCCATGAGGCGGGATGTAAGACGCGCATTTTGTCCGCGACGACCGATTGCTACCGAAAGATCTCGGTCTGCAACTTCAAAGTGAATCCGTTTGTTTCGTTCGTCGATCTCCACATTCAGGGGCACAGCTGGCTTCAGTGCTTCCGCCAGCATTTCCTTAGGGTCTTCAAAATAACGAATGATATCAATTTTTTCTCCACCCAGCTCGCGAACAATACTCTTAACACGTGCTCCGCGGGCTCCTACACAAGCTCCTACCGGGTCGACCTTTTTATCTTTGCTCATGACCGCAATTTTAGTCCGGTATCCCGGCTCGCGGGCCAAAGCCTTGATCACAACCGTTCCATCGGTTATTTCCGTGACCTCCAGCTCCATGAGCCGGCGAATAAATTTTGAATGGGCGCGTGAAAGAATCAATTCCGGTCCACGGTTGGTTTGCTCAATGGCCAGTAACAGGCAACGAATACGCTCTCCGGGAGCATAATCTTCGCCATGTACTTTTTCACGGGCAGGAAGAAGTGCTTCCGCCTTACCCAAGTCGATAATCAAATCACTACGCTCGCGGCGGCGAACGATTCCGGAAACCACGTCACCAATCGAATCCTTGTAATCATCGAAAATGCGTTCTTTTTCAAATTGACGGACTTGCTGCATAATCGCCTGTCTGGCAGTTTGAGCAGCAATACGACCCAGGAAAGCAGGATCAATTGGCTTTTCGAAGACGTCACCCAGGTTCATTTCCTTGTCAATCAATCGAGCCTTCTCGATGTGAATCTCGGTGGTTGGATCACTTATTGAGTCAACCACATTGAGAAGCATCCATGCGTGCAATCCACCCGTCTTAGGGTCGATCTCGACTTTGAGCTCTTGGCCGGCATTTACACCTTTGCTGGCCGCGGTTTTGATAGCCAGGGAAATGGCGCCGATCATGTCTTTTCGATCGATGCCCTTTTCCTTCTCCATATATTCCAGGACGGATAAAATTTCGCTGCTCATGTGATAAATAGTGATAAAAAAAAGCGGGCTGAAGAGCCCACTTCCCAGTGTTGGTAAAGTGTGAAAGGGGAAAGTGTTAGACCCGGACAAACCCCATGTCAAGTATCCAAAGGTTGAGACTATAAAAGGCTTATTTTCTTCGTTTTGGTGCCCTAACTTCAATCATCCGCTGTAAAGCACCCTGCAACGCTCCATTGCATAAAGCATGCCGTCTTGGAGAGCCCTTATTCACTAGTTGGAAAAGTCTTTTCAAGGCAGATGGAATATCACCAGGAAACCAATGGTACCAGTAAGAAAATAACTCCCTCCCCGAGCGAGCGGCCACCAAAGGCAAAAATCCGTCACAAATGAGGTTCTCAATCCGAGTTCCGCCGACTGCACCGCCAACCACCTTTTCTGCCAATAAGCTCCGGATTTTTCCCAAAGCAAGCGTCTTACGGGTCGTTTTAATAAGCTCAGAATCAGGAACCTGGGGAAAATCTCTGAGTGAGTCCTCCAAATCGGAAGGCCAAAGCGGCCGTTGATTGATCCAATCTTCATACTGAAAAAGTCGCTGACGCGGATGATTGGCGGGACGTGTGCCTGATGTACGCCACCTTCCGTGCCCCGCCTGGTAGAGGTCCGCTGCGGAGAAATTTCCCGATCGCAAGGCACTCAACGAATAATCACCCGCCAGAAAAAGCATGGCAGCCCGGTTGTACCGGTAACCCATGATTTCCAACGCAGTCTGGTGACAGGCCTCTTCCCAGCCAAGCGTTTCAATTCGACGTTTTGCATAGTCCACTTTGGCCTTCCAACGTTTAGCGGCAGATTCTACCAAAAGTGCCATTCGGTCATCGAATCCCAATTCCAGAAGAGATTCTTCCAAAGCAGTCTCATCACCAGAAATGAGCGCTCCCAATGCCTCTTCTTCCGCATAACTTTCCAAACCTTGAGGCAAAAGGTCCAAAAAAAGTAACGTGTGCTCTACAGAACATCGGATAGAACGTTTCCGGATTTTAGGAGGAAATACCAAAATGTGCAAAATCACATTTTTAAACGCAGGATCCGACTCATGGTTGTGAGTCTCCCAATCCGAATCAAAGAAATGTAGCTCACCATCTCCGTGAATAACCTTTCCATTTACCTTAATCGCAATCTGTTTAAAATCCGGGCCAGCCAGGAGATTCCATTGGCCCAAATCCAGAATCTCCAGATGAGCACCTTCCAGAGTTTTTAAATCCGATTTCCGAAAATCTCCTTTGGCCCAAATTTTTTGAACCATGCGCTCCGAAATAGTAAGCGGCCCATATTCTCCTTCGATCTCTGCAACGACTTCGACTTTCACTAATTGAACAGTATGAAGTTCGGAAAACGCATTGTTCAAGTATCTAAAATTTGTATCAGCAAATTTTACTCTAATAATTGAACAAGAGCTAACCGGGATAACGAAGCTTCGAGCCGTCATGCGACAGCCACTTCGACAAGCTCATGAAATTCATCGAAGCGGACAACATGCTTTTTCTATAAAACTCTGTTTCCTCAGTTGCTTGTAGGTCTCCTCATTATGAATTTACCGGATTTTGAGCACTTCCGAGAATGGGTCCAAACCACTCGT